>CALHCI010000146.1 GCA_937931165.1 uncultured Granulosicoccaceae bacterium | reverse complement strand
TAGACCCCCGCTGGCCGTAGACAATCCCGGCCCTGCCGGCACAGCCGTTCACATGCTCAGCGCTGTAAACCTGCAGCCCGGGAGCCGTCGCAGACACAGACAAACAGCGACCCGACTCCGGGCTATACAACAGGGCAGCCTCATCTCCCCCGGCAAGCACGTAACAATGGTCCAGCCCGGAATGCCCCAATGTGTGTAACCGGCCTAGTTGCCCTTGAATTTCAGTTACCGCCGTGAAGTCGAATCCACTGCCGCAGACACTGCGGGGTTCGCCAACCGGAATGCCCTCGTCATCCGTCATTAGTACTGCAGAACCATGCACCTGCAACTGATGCTTTGTCACACCGTTCGCAACAGCCTGATGTGCGCCATTTAAATTGAAATATCCGTGACTGGTCAGGTTAATGACCGTCGCTTTGTCCGTCGTGGCCAGATACTCAATGGACAGCGTATTGTCGTCACTTAGTGTAAAACGCACCTGCAGATCAAGATTCCCCGGATACCCGCCCTCCATGTCTTCGCTGCGGTGGCTCAACACCAGCACCGGATTCGAAGGTATTTCCTGATCTTCAATCGCACCCTGCCATACTACCCGGTGCAACCCATGGTTACCTCCATGCAGGTGATGACCGTTGTTATTGCATTCGAGTTGATAGTCCTTGCCGTCAAGCGTGAAGCGGCCGTGTGCAATTCGATTGGCATAACGCCCGGCAATACAACCCATATAGATCTGGCAGGCTTCGTAGTCCTGAAGAGAATCGTAGCCAAGAACAATATCGTCAACCTGACCGTGACAATCCGCGTGCCGCCATGAAGCCAACACACCCCCGTAGGAAAGTATATCAACACTGGTTGAACAATCATTCTGAAAGCGGAAACGCTCTACTGCCTGCCCATCACGAGTAACGCCGAACGGAGATCGATTGAGGGTAACGGCCATGGTTTTTCACTGAGCAAGTTGCCACCAAGTATACCGGTACCAGCCAGCCATTCACTATCCTGAAATAAACAATGCAGAGAAAACCGGTTACAATTCCCAACAAGCGCTGATCACAAAGCATCAGTGTAACGGGGCACAAAATGGGTTTAAGAGAGGTCACACTCGACGACAAATACACGCTGCTGAACGGCAGAATATTTGTCACCGGCATACAGGCACTGGTGCGTCTGCCCATGCTGCAAAAGTTGCGAGATGAACGTGCAGGCCTCAACACGGCAGGTTATATCAGCGGCTATCGCGGCTCGCCGCTCGGTGCACTGGATCAGCAACTGGTTCGCGCCGGCAGTTTTCTAAAGCAGCACAACATTGTATTTCAGCCCGGCCTTAACGAAGAACTGGCTGCCACTGCCTGCAGCGGTACGCAACAAATCAACCTGCAGGGTGAAGGCGCTTACGATGGCGTATTCAGCATGTGGTATGGCAAGGGCCCGGGGGTTGATCGTTCCGGTGATGCTTTCCGGCACGCCAACAATTTTGGTACTGCAGAACACGGCGGCATAATCGCATTACTCGGTGATGACCACGCCTGCGAATCATCAACCACGGCGCATCAAAGTGAATACGCGATGGTCGATGCAATGATCCCGGTACTAAACCCCGCGGGCGTTCAGGATATTCTCGATTATGGTTTGTACGGCTTTGCCATGTCTCGTTTTACCGGCGCTGTTATTGGTTTTAAATGTGTTCACGATACTGTCGAGGCAACCGCGTCAGTAGAAATCAGTGAAGAACGCACCCGTATTGTATTACCTGAAGACTTCGACATGCCACAAGGCGGACTTAACATACGCCGCCCCGACACTTTTCAGGAACAAGAACTTCGCGTTCATACCCACAAGCTGAACGCAGCGCGCGCATTCGTCTACAACAACAAACTCGACCAGTGCGTTATCGATCCAAACGATGCATGGCTCGGCATCGCCACCACTGGTAAATCCTATCTCGATGTACGCCAGGCACTCAATGAACTCGGTATTGATGACCAACTCGCCGCCGCACTCGGCATCCGGTTGTACAAGCTGGCTATGCCATGGCCAATGGAACCACAAGGCCTTAAACACTTTGCACGCGGCCTGCAATCTATTGTGGTGGTAGAAGAAAAGCGCGGACTGATTGAAGATCAGATCAAATCCATGCTCTACGGGCTGGCCAATGCACCAGCCATTGAAGGAAAAACAGATCTTCACGGCAAGCTGTTGTTTCCAAGTTACGGCAGACTCAACGCTGCAGACATCGCTATTCAGCTTGGACAGCGCATCACCGCCAAAACCTCAAACAATGGTATTGCCAGCCAGCTGGACAGACTTTCCGGCATTCTGCAGCGAAACACAGAACGTGAACCGCCTTCTATGAGCCGGTTGCCGTACTTCTGTGCCGGCTGCCCGCACAACACCGGTACAAAGGTACCCGACGGAAGCAAAGCGCTTTCCGGCATCGGCTGCCACTTTATGGTGCAGTGGATGGATCGCAATACCGCAGGCTACACACAAATGGGTGGCGAAGGTGCAAGCTGGATTGGTGAAGCACCGTTCAGTCAGCGCCAACACATGTTTCAGAACATTGGTGACGGTACTTATTATCATTCCGGCATTCTTGCACTGCGTGCGAGTGTTGCAAGCGGCGTCAATGTGACGTTTAAAATACTCTTTAACGACGCGGTAGCAATGACCGGCGGACAACCGATGGACGGTCCGCTCACACCGTCTGCAATCTCACAACAGGTGTATGGCGAAGGTGCCAAACGTATTGCCATTGTCACTGACGAACCGGACAAATACCCGCCGGGCACCGCATGGGCACCAGATGTTTCTATTCACCACCGCGACAACTACGATGAATTGCAACGAGAGTTTCGTGAGATCGAAGGCACCTCGGTTATTATTTATGATCAAACCTGCGCTGCAGAGAAAAGGCGCAGACGCAAACGCGGTGAGTTCCCCGATCCACCAAAGCGTTTGTTTATCAATACAGAAGTGTGCGAAGGCTGCGGTGATTGCGGACTGGCCTCCAACTGCGTCGCCATTCTGCCCGAAGAAACACCACTGGGTCGCAAGCGTCGTATCGATCAATCCGCGTGCAATAAAGACTATTCGTGCGTCAAAGGGTTCTGCCCCAGTTTTGTCAGTGTACATGGCGGTGAGTTGCGCAAAGGGAAAAAACAACAAGGCATGCAACCCGACGGTGCCGGTATAATACTGGTTAACCCTGCTCTGCCCGAACTGACACAGCAGTACAATATTGTACTCACCGGCGTCGGTGGTACCGGCGTGGTGACCATTGGCGCCATCATTGGTATGGCGGCACACATAGCCGGGCTTGGCTGCTCTATCCTGGATATGCTGGGGCTTGCTCAGAAAGGAGGCTCAGTAACCAGTCACATTATTATCGCCAGCCACCCGCAAGACATTAGCACCACACACATTGCGGCCGGCGGTGCACAACTGCTGCTGGGCTGTGATATTGTTACTGCCGCATCCAACGCATCACTCGACAGACTATCGAAGAACACCACACAGGCAGTCATAAACACCCATGCAATGATGTCCGGTGATTTCACCAGGGATCGCAACACGCAGTTTCCACAACAACCGCTGCAGGAATCCATTACCAGTGAGGCCTGTGACAGCCACTTTGTCAATGCCACGCAATTGGCCGAACGCCTGCTCGGCAATACCATCGGCGCAAATATGTTTATGCTCGGGTTTGCGTGGCAGCGTGGTCTGGTGCCATTGCCTCACCAGGCGATTATTAAAGCCATTGAACTCAACGGTCAGTCAGTACAGATGAACACCAGCGCATTTGACTGGGGCCGTCGTGCTGCTATAGATCAAAACGGCGTTGAAACACTGGCAACACCCACCGTTATTGTGAATCTGCCCGAGAAACTTGAAGGGACACTAACAGCGGCCAGTGGCAATACCCAAAACATTGATCAATTGATTAAAGACCGTTTTTCACGACTGACTGACTACCAGAATAAACGCTACGCGCAGCGCTATCTTTCGATCATTGAAAACGTTAGAAAGGCAGAACAACAACTTGGTATCAATGACAAACTGCCGCTAACAAACAATGCGGCAAAAAATCTCTACAAACTAATGGCCTATAAAGATGAATACGAGGTCGCCAGACTACACAGCAGTGAGAAGTTTACCGAGTCGATCAATCAACAATTTGAAGGTGACTTCACACTAAAGTATCACCTCGCACCTCCACTACTGGCGAGAAAAGATCCGGTCACCGGTGTGCCTTCAAAGCGCGAGTTTGGCGCCTGGATGTCATCGCTGTTTAAACTGATGGCGCCGCTTAAAAAGCTGCGCGGCACACCTTTCGACCCGTTTGGCTATACCGTAGAACGACGACTGGAACGCCAGCTACGCAATGACTACGAAGCAATGCTTACACAACTCTGTACCACGCTTAGCCACACCAACTATTCGTTAGCCTGTGAACTGACTGAACTGCCAGATAACATCCGAGGCTATGGACATGTCAAATCAGAAAGCATCAAGCAGTACCAGGCAAACCGCGAAGCCCTGCTTGCCACCGCTGACAAACAACTCGCCGCCTAACTCATAAAAAGACTCATGAAAAGCTCCATGAAAACAATCGGATTACTCGGTGGTATGAGCTGGGAAAGTACCGAGCTTTACTACCGGCTGATTAATGAAGGCGTTAAAGCCAAACTAGGTGGCTTACACTCGGCAAAAATTGCGCTGTTCAGTGTTGATTTTCAAGAGATAGAACAGTTACAGCACAACGGCGACTGGAAGGGTGCAGCTCGCATTTTGGCAGAGGCTGCCAAACGCATTGAAGCGGCAGGTGCCAATTTCCTGTTAATCTGCACTAACACAATGCACAAGGTAGCAGATGAGGTTCAGGCTGCGATAAACATACCGCTGCTGCACCTCGCAGATGCCACAGCAACCCGAATTTCTGATGCAGGAATCTCAACGGTAGGACTGCTGGGCACAAACTTCACTATGGAACAGGACTTCTACAAAGGCAGACTGGCACAACGCGGCATTACGGTCATCACCCCCGATAAAACCGACAGAGCCACGGTACACAAAATAATTTATGAAGAGCTCTGTCTCGGGAGTATTCAGCAAAGCTCCAGAGAAAAATACCTTGCCATCATTGACAAACTCGCCAACAACGGCGCCGAGGCCGTCATAGAGGGGTGTACTGAAATCACCTTGCTGGTGCAACAGCAACACACCGGCGTTCCACTGTTTGACACCACAGCAATTCACGCCGAAGAAGCGGTTAAGCTCGCTTGTGAATAAGTTCTCACCAGAGTTCGGACCGCAATAGTAACTGTACATATTTACAGTTATCTGTAAACTCATTTGCTACCCCTGAGCCCCATGGCTATTTTTTTGGACTTAACTGCGGGGCTTTTCCAACAGTGAGCGTCGGCACCTATGAACGATCAACAACAAGCCTATCTATTACAACTCGCCCGTCAGATCTCTACGGTGATGGCAGCCTGCAATGAAAACGGCAGCGCAGAGATTATGCTCGGCAGCAATCGCTGTGGCGACAAAGTCATCCAGGTGCGCCTGGTGGCAGAAAAGAAATACATTCCAAAAGCGACCACCACTGCCCATTAATTTGCCAGGAGGCTAATTGCGCAAGAGATGTGGCGATTTTCTCATCGAAATCGCCCTTGGTTCTATACGGTGGTAGCGATACAATTCAGTGCTATCGCAGACAAACAACCCCGTGCGCCTAAACAAACCTGCACCACTCCCGCAGCACTACTACCTGAACAATTTCAGAGTGCTTGTCGATTTTGTCTACCACAACTACCGCTCTATCCTGTCAGCCACCGAAGCTGACTTCTACACGACATTTGTCGCACTACCGGAAAACAGCCAGCAACTGTATATCCGCCTGCTGTTAAGAAGGCGGCAATTCGTTCGCGACAGTAAAATCTGTTATCCGGAAATACACGCGGTAAAATCGGCGCTTCAGTCGCTCAACAATGTTGGTTTTATTACGCTGGCAAGCGAAGCGCATGCAGCGGAGTGGATCAACCTGTTCAACAGATCTGAAACACCGCCTGCGCTTCAGGATAACCCGTCAACCGGGCAATACACCACCAAAGACCTGTTCGGAGACTCTCCGCTGGATCTGTTAACCCGCCACGAGTCGGTTTACCAGGTGCTGCACAAAGAAACCTACCTGCTGTATTCGCTGCTTTTTTTTGGCAACCTGCATCAGGATCTGAGTGAGTTTGTACTAACTGATCTGGGCTATCGATACTACGAACCGTACTTAACAGACACATCTGTTCTGCCGTTCCATTGCCGTGAGCAACTTCTTGCCTATTGGCAATATTACCAATGCGCTGAAGCATTTGATGAGTGTGTGATAGAAGGTGCACAAGGGCTCCTTGCACTATACCGTCAACGCCCACAACACACGCATAATGATCCAGTGCTGACACGGCGTGTTGAAAATTTCAGCAACAAGATTGCGCGGCAACTGGAACGTGAACAAGCCTGTGATGAAGCTATTTCAATCTACCGTACCAATCAGCGTCCGCCAGCGCGTGAGCGATTAGCACGGCTTTTAGAAAAACAGGGGCTCTTGCAAGAAGCACTTGATGAATGTAATGCAATAACATCCAACCCGGCAACGTCAGAAGAGCTGGAATTTGCAGAGCAGTTTTCCGTTAAGCTCGGCAAAAAACTCGGCAACACAAAAAAAAACAGTCAATCCTATAAACCACCGGAAATTTCTCTGACATTCCCGCCTGCCAGCCTTTCTGTAGAACGCATCACCGCCCTGCACTACGCCAAAACCGGTGCCTGCTATTACGTTGAAAATTCACTGATTGTCAGTATTTTCGGGCTGGCGATGTGGGATGTTATTTTTCAAAAACTACCAGGTGTTTTTTA
>CALHCI010000145.1 GCA_937931165.1 uncultured Granulosicoccaceae bacterium | reverse complement strand
CAGGGACCTGGACACTGGCATGTGGAAAAAAAATCCAGCGTTATTATTTGCCGCTCTTGCAAAGCAAGTATTCCCAAGTGGAAAATCCCGAAATTCTGCCCTGAGTGTCATGCCGGAAAGTAGCGGGTAGATCGGCACTTCCCTCATACAGTGGCCCGTTGATACCATAATCATCCATGGCATAGCCAATTAGCACCGGATGCCCGTCTGATTCTGCTCTGACACACATGGTACCGCCCAACGTACGGTGCTGCCGTCGTATCCATACAATGTGTTGCGCAAAATATATTGACATCAAAGGTGACTGTTGATGATTTTCTGAACACACCGGGTTACATGAACAGACAGAACCCTTTATAGACAGATCAACATTTTTTTGTAGCCTTCACATTGTGTTTGTCACTGCAACTTTATTACGATCAATTACAAAGCATTATCCAAAGGGAGATATACAATGAAGCTGTTCAAATCAATTGCCGCCGTCGCAGCACTTCTTGCTCTGAACGCATGCGCCACCATCTCTGAAAAAATGAATAAACCCGAAGGCGTCACAGCTACCGAGTGTTTTACCGCCGGGGGCACCATTGATACTTCAAGCGGCACCTCGATGTGCATGATGGGCGACGGTGAGTCTAAGCCGATTCTCTAATTACGAGTATTCCGGGTTATAACGGACTGATCCGTAGCTTGCCTCACTATTAGAGGCAGGCTAATCCGGTAACAATGATTACACGGCTCTACCGGCTATCTTACGTGCCCTGATCAGAGCCATCGTCGCCTCAATACCAGCAAGCAGTGCGACAACACCGATTAGTGCAGAAATACTGAAATCTACAATCAGCCAACCGGCGATATACGGAAACCCGAAAATACCAATGAAGTAGGTTAACGCGAACAATTGCAGCGTTTGAGGAACGAGATTGTCATCAGCATCATTGGCAGCCATTGCAGCCAGTATTGGATAAGAAGCACCATAGCCAATGCCAAATAAAACCGCACAGGCCATATAAACCCACACTGAGCCATTAATAAACAAAAACAGTATGGCACTCGCACACATCACAACCTGCAGTAAACCAATCACACGGTATGGTGAAGAACCACCACTCAAACCGGCAAATATAATACGACAAACAACCGTCGTGATGGTGTAGGCGAGAAAGTAGCTGGCATAGTCCAACCCCTCTGCCCTGGCAATAGACGTCTGGAAATTGTTCAACCCCGCAAAAACTGAAGCGCCCAGAAAAACCATCACCACCGGCAACCAGCCGCGCGAACGAAAAATCGCCGTTACTGCAGACAGGGAAAGACGCGAGCGGGTGTTTGACACGTTATCTTCAGAGTGCCGGCCAACGGCGCTTTTTAGCCACAGAAACAAGGTACCACTGATCACGCAACACACAGCCACCACCAAAAATGCATCTGTGATACTGAACCCGTGAGCAGTCATCCATGAAGCAAACACAGGTGACAACCCGAAACCGGACATCATAAACACTGAATATAACGAAAAGACCTGCACACGGTTTGCTGACCCACTCAATCGCGTGAGCACCACCGGGGCGAGCGTGTACATCAGCCCCCAGCCAAAACCAATCAGAGCGCTTGCAAGCACTAACATCAGACCGATTCCTTCAGCAGTACTAAAAATAACCAGAGAGACTGCGATGGCGTAACCTGATACCCCCAGTGTGACCAAACGCCCGAGCAGATCTGACAAATGACCGGAATAATAAACCGTAACGAGTGTTGTGATCGCCGTGACCACCAGCATAGTGCCGACGTCTTTTTCGTTAGCCCCGAAAGCGCTGAAAAGTTCAGGCAATAAAAAGGTTAATCCATAGGTGCCGGACTGTAAAAATACAGCAAGAAAGAACAGCGCAAACAACAAGACTCTGGACACGTTTCAATCACTATTCTTTAAGCTACGGTAAACGTTACTTAATAACCTCGCTTGCGCATAGCGCCATAGCACCCTTCGCTGTATATCCAGTAGACAAAACATCTGCAAATCCAGCTGTGCCAGCCAGATTTCCCCTTATGCGATAAACAGAGGCCCAAGAGGGCCACTACGATTACTCCAGAGTTCGCTTAGCGGATAACGATACTTTTCTATAAATGCGTGGTGTACTTCGACTCCCCAGCCAGGCTGAGTGGGTGCGACATAACATCCATCCTTTACCTCGACCGGCACCTTGAACACATCTTGTTGCAGCGCGTCATAATACTCGCAAAAACGGTTGTCTCGCGTGCCGGCTACTGCGATTTGATCCCATAGACTGTAGTGTCGAATCATATTGCAAAGCCCAATACCACCGCCGTGCGGGCAGACCGGAATGTTGAATTTAGCGGCCATCAATATCACCGCAATCACATCGTTAACTCCCCCCAGCCGGGTAGCGTCGATTTGGCAATGAGTAAGCGCACCACTTGAAAGTAACTGCTTAAAAATAACCGGAGACGGGACTTGCTCACCGGCTGCAACACCGATACCGTGTGGCTGCATCGCCTTTTGTATTTTTATAAATCCCATAACATCATCGCGTGCGGTAGGCTCTTCAATCCAGTACGGCCTTACATCGGTCAGATGCGACATCCACTCAATAGCTTCGTCAACGCCCCAGATCTGATTCGCATCGGTCATCAGGAAGGCATCTTCCCCAATCACTTTTCTTAGCTGCGTCAGTCTGTTGATATCATCCTGCAGATTGGTACCCACTTTCGCCTTAAAGTGCCGGAATCCCTGCTGCTTGAGTTTTTCGATATGATTAACGATCTCTGCATCTGTCAAACCAAGCCATCCGGATGTTGAATAAGCAGCAGGGCCTCTGTCAATAAAGTGTTCCTTTCTTTTTTCTATTTCAGGTTGCTGTTGCCTGAGAATTGCCAACGCTTCATCCGGTGTTAATGCATCTTTCAGATAACGCCAGTTAACACTGGCGACCAGCGTTTCCGGCGGCAGATCAACAAGCAGCGCCCATAGTGGCTTATTCTCTGTCTTTGCCCACAGATCCCAGAGTGCGTTTAATAATCCTCCCGCGGCCATACGAAATACGCCATCTGCAAGCCATCGCATCTGGTGGTGATCAATCAATCGTTCATAAATCAGATTAGGGGAATCGGTAAACTCCGCAACAGCCATGTTTTTGATCAATACACTCAGATCTTTTACGCCGTACGCCAACCAGTCGTTGCCCGCCCCGATATTGAACACCAGACTGTTGCCGGTCAGATCAGAGTCCGTATGTAATGTGATAAATACCGCCGAATAATCAGGCTTGCGGTGAAACGGATCAGAACCGAGGAGTGTGTCTGATGTGGGTACGCGAACATCTTCAACGGTGATTTCTGTGATCTTCATTATTAATCAGCTCATTCTAACTATTAAGGTTTGCGCTGTGACGATGGCTGGTAAGCGTTTTTCAGTTCAAATTGAACCCGGGTTGTACATAGGCCATGCTCTGAATTCAAAGGGTATACGCCCCGCGACTCTGTCTTTACCCGGCGACAATCCGAATCGTTGGCTGTAGGTCCGGGTAAAGTGTGCCTGTGACGTAAAACCGCAAGCCACGGCCACCTCGGCAAGTCTCAGGTCAGTTTGTGTCACCAGACATCGTGCTCTGTCGAGTCGGATATCCCGATAGTACATGACCGGCGACTTATTCACGTACACAGTAAACTGACGGCTTAGCTGCCGCTGAGAGATATTAAGTGCAGAACAGATAGCCGGTATGGTCAGCGGTGTTTCGAGATGCTCTTCCATCATCTGTATCGCCTGACGAACAACCGTTGGTGTATTCTGCCCGAACGGTTCGGGATGTTTTGGATTCTGTGATGCGTCCGGGCCACGCACTTTATGATGAAACAGATAACGCGCCACAGAGTTTGCAAAACCACTGCCGTGACTGTCCCGTAACAGCTGCAGTGCAAGATCAGTGGAAGCAGAACCACCGCAGCAGGTAAAACGATCATCATCGATTACATACAGACTTTCTGAGGCGTGTATATCCGGAAACTGCTCAGACAATGCATCCAGGTGTTCGTAATGGACAGTGGCATGTCTGTCTTTAAGAAGCTTTGCACGAGCTAGTATAAATGTACCGGTATCAAGCGCGCCAAGCCTTACCCGGTGACGCGACCACTCGTTAAGCGCATTGGTGACTTCAGGTGTGTGGTGTTTTTCGGGTGTCCAGCTCGAAGAAACCACTGCAATGTCGGGGTGAGAGCCTGCGCTTTCCCGCAGCGCATCAGACTGAATGGTCAACCCGTTACTGCAAGGTACTTCACCACCATCGGCAGAAATCAGCCTCCAATGAAAACGCGACTCACCACTGAGATAGTTGGCCACCCTGAACGGATCGATAAATGCGGTAGTAGTGGCCAGGTTAAAGTACGGGGTGACCAACACCAGTATTTCGCAGGCGTTATTATTTTCTGGTTTTGAATTCACATTAGTAGCACTGATCTTATAAACACCTATTGCTGGCTTTATATGAGTTGCCCGGCAGCTTTACCGGTGCAGTCACCGTATCACCAGAATACCGTGACACAACCTCGCAGACTTGCTTTGCCTATTATCACTACGTACCTTAGCGTGAGTCACCGTGTCTTTTTCAATTGCAAGCGTAGCATACCGGCGGAACAACGACTCAAACATGAAAATCAAACAACAGTGCGCAGCGCTGCTCACCGGGCTCAATGTATTGCAAGCGGTCAGTAATTAGAAGTAGATCCACCAACGGGCGGTGTATCCAGTGACATCGCACGCGTCAGCGTTGGGAATAAAACACGGTGTGTAAAATTTGCCAGATCCAGGCTAAAGGTTGACGCAGACTGGTTTGCAGCGGTGCATCGCAACGCTTCCGAATTGGCATAGCTTAAGGTTGCGGCGATCGTCGCACCGGAAAGTGCCATTGAACCCCACAGCCATTCGTGGCAACCGAAGCGGCCACAGAAAAAACATGCAGCGCCGTACTGATAAAGTTTAATCAGACAAAGGTTTATCAGACAGGCACTGTCAGTGAAGCCATCGACAGATTTAACACGGCAAAATATTTCGGCAGGAGCACCGCGGTATCAGCACGCTCCGGGGAAACCGAAGATGTTTTCATCAGGCACCTGGGAACAGGCCCCGGCAGTGCACAACTAAACTGACAGGCTCACTACAAACTATGAGAAAATAGCATCACTTCTGTACAAATGAATTAGCGCCACCATGAATCCAAAGCCAGCACTACTGGTCTTTACTGATCTCGACGGCACACTGCTGGACCATCACACCTATGACTGGTCACCGGCGATTCCGGCACTGGAGCGATTAAAATCAATTGGCGCCGGTTTGATACTCGCAAGCAGTAAAACCGCTGCCGAAATTGCCGAGCTGCGTACCGCACTACAAATGCAACAGTGGCCCGCCATCGTAGAAAACGGCGCGGGGCTGTTACCGGCAAACAG
>CALHCI010000144.1 GCA_937931165.1 uncultured Granulosicoccaceae bacterium | reverse complement strand
CAGCAGGTTTGTCGGGCACTCTCCGTGCATAGAGCGGCTTTGTATTGTGAGTTTTACTATGCGCATTAAGACGGAGAGTACCGGAAGTCTATGAATTTTAAACAGTTCGCTTTATCGACTACGGTGGCTTTTCTGGCCAGCCTGTCACTGGCCAATGTGTCTCTGGCTTCTGATGACTGGCTTTACTCAGGGCGCATTGGTGGCACGTTTATTTACAACGCCATGAGCCAGGCAGATCTCACTGCCTTGCTGGATCAGCGGGTGGATGAGAATGTCAGTATTCTGGAGCTTGACAGCAGGTTGTCGTACAACCTCAGTGATCAGGAATTTGCCGCTGAAGTAGCGTTTCTTGATCAGGCTGCGGCACTTGCCAACGCCCGTGGTATGAAAGCCGTAATCTACTACCCGACCTTCGAAGTGCTTACCGCCAATGCCATTGATGAAAATGGCCAGATCTCACCGACTTCTTTTGCCAATGTGCACCCGGACTGGGTACAGCAGGGCATCGATGGTACGCCGAATGTGTTTTACGGCGGACAGGAAGTGTGGGTATCCCCCGGTGAAGAAAGCGCCTGGATGTCACCGAATTCCGGGTACAAGGATTACTTTATTGAGCGCGTCGAGAAGCTTGCTGCGACTGACCTTGATGGTATTTGGCTCGATGTACCGATTTATCTGGATACCGGGACGGGTTGGCCGGGCCGGGAGCCACTTGCAGCGGCGGCGTTTCGGGATTGGACTATTGCCGAAGGCTTGAATAACGGGGCCGGATATACCGCACCCGATGTGCGCAATATGGACGACCCGCGATTTCGTGCCTGGGTAAAGTGGCGCCACATTAATGTGACCGACTTTCTTGAAGACGTACGGGCCGCGGCACATGCGGTTGACCCGGGCTTTGCGGTTATTGTTGAGAACTTTCCGCTCGATTACCTGAGTTCTACAACCTACGGTCTCGATGGAACCTACTTGCCGGTTAAAGATAACTTTTTCACTGTCTGGGAAACAGACAGTGTTTCGAACACACAGGCGATGAACTGGTCCACTCCGGATGATTTTGAGAACAAGCTGGCCATGCTTAAGTGGGGAAAGAGCGTACAGCCTACTCAGCCATCATGGAGCTTCTCTTACGGGTATGAACCTCTCGACGCCGGTCTGACCATGGCATCGACCGTTGCCACGCAGAATGTGCCATTCGAATCTAAAACGCCGACAATGCTAAGTACCGTTGACAGTGACTTTCGCAGCAACTGGTTTGGTTATATTCGCGATCACGAAGCAGCACTGTTCGAAGACCGTATACCCGAAATGGCAATATGGTTCAGTTCTTCGACGCGCGATTATCAGGATTATGATGAAAGTGGTGAGTACGGTCTTTATTCGGTAACGACTGCACCTACAAATGACGATACCTGGTGGGCTGAGTTTGAGTTTCAGAGCGTAGTTTCTGCGCGTCACCTTGGTGGTTACCGGGGGATGTCTGCAGCAATGATTCGAATGAACATCCCTTATACGGTAGTTCATGGCAGAGACAGCGGGCCGCTGACCAACATTGATGATTTACCGTTGTTAGTACTTCCAAGTGTCGGCGCACTGTCTGATTCAGATGCCACTTATATTCGTGACTATGTGCAAAACGGTGGTGTACTGCTGGCGACCGGTTCGTTGCCAGGCACGCTGGATGAACTCGGCGCTACCCGGACGCAAAGCGCAATAGCTGATTTGTTTGCTTTCCCTGGCGCACCGGCAGCGCGGGTTAATCGTTTTGGCAACGGTTTAGCTATTTATCGACCAGACATCATCGGCATCAACCTGTTCGGTGAGCAGCTTGACGAAAACACAGCGGCGGATACCTTAACCGAGCTGGAAAAGCTGATAAGAATTCATGTAGACGAGCCCTTCACGCTGACTGATGGCGAGGATATATTCGTTGATCGGGCGATTGCGTCAGACAACGAACACTTGCTGTACGTGGTTAACTACAGTGGCCTGCAATTACCGTTAGTGCAGTCAGTCAAACCTGTGTCGATTCATTACACGGTGCCGGATGGTAAATTGATTACCAGTGTTGTGGCCAGCAGTCCGGATTCTGGTGGTCTTAACGGTTTTGCCATAGTCAGTGATCGTGGTAACGGCGTATTCCAGATTGACTTGCCGGTTGATCAATTCGCTTTGCTTGAGATACAACTGGCTGACATATCACAAGCTGCACTGACCCCGTATGAAGGCCCTCAGTTTGAAGATGCTGCCCATGCCGAAGCAGCACAAAGCGGACTTGCGTTTGTGCTTAACCAAATGCGCAACAGTTCACTGCCTGAACCCAACAGGTTTGGCGTGCATACCAACCTGTTGGACAATGACCAATCGACAGAAATCTATACGGGTGGGCACAATGTGACCACTGAACATATGGGGTTGTTATTGCGCACCTCGGCGTGTATGGGTGACCAGAATACGTTTGACGAGGCGTACCGCTATGCCCGTGATATGTTGCAGTCTCCGCTATATCACGTACCAAACTGGTCAATAGATAAAAATCGTCAGCAGCCGTTTGTGTTCTATGATGATTTTAACGGCAATTGGTACAACGCTAATGCACCGTTGGATGATTTGCGCCTGATCCACGGTTTAATCGATGGCTACGAGAATTTCGGCCTCGAAAACGCTAACGCACTCGCCAATGAAATGCTGGAAGGTTTGTACTGGACCTCAGTGACTGACCGTGGTCGCAATGCAAACAACGCGCTTTTCCCACAGTACCCCGGCGGGTTGCTCGGCTTTGCATGGGACTGGGCTGAAACTGACGACGCGACGCTCACGCCAGCTTCTACCGCGACAGGAACGGGTTATCTTGGCACCGGTTTACTGCCAGTCGACTATCAGGATCTGGGTGCCATAGCGCACGCGGCGCGTCGAGACCATCGTTGGGAAAGTGTACTGCAAGACACGACACAACTGCTTCTGGACTCTGAAATTGCGTTGTCCGGTCTTTACTACAATGGCTATCGTCCGGACGGTACCTGGACTGGCGACTTTGAATACCAGGGCACGCGTCGTGGTGAAAACCTGAAAACTATTCAAGTACTGTGGACAGCGATTCATCTGGCACGGGTCGCAAAGTCACCTGTAGATGCATTGACCGATGCGCAAAAAGCACTGGCACGCGGGTCGGCTTCACGAAGCCTGGAATTTTTCAAAAGCTTCTATGAAACCAACAGTCGAGTGCCGGAGTACTTAACTTATTCAGGTCAGAACGTAGCTGATTGTGTGGCAGACAATGTGCCCAACAATTGTCTCGGTGCTAACATTGAAAACCTGGTGAACGGGGAGGCGCGAATCTATGCACAGATTTCCCGTCTTGCGCTGTTGTTAGGGGATTCATCATTTTCTAATCAGGTAATTAACGAAAAAATCATTACTGATCGAATCAGTGACAGTACTGACCCGCGCTACGGCCTGATCGGTGTGTCCACTGCAGGAATAAACGATGCACAGGCATTTGATGTACTCGAATCTGTTTTCTCTATTTGCCTGAATGCAGTGAGCGAAGATGATGGCGGACCACCGGTTGATAACAATAACCCGCCGGTAGCAAACACCGACAGTTTCGAAACGAATGAAGAGACCGCGTTACCTATCACTGCAGCGCAATTGTTGGGCAATGATACAGACCCGGATACTGACACCCTGCTTGTCTCTGGCTTGCCAAGTCGTAGTGCTAACGGCGGTAGTATCGAGCTACTTGCCTCCGGTGACTGGCGCTATACACCGGCCATTGGTTTTAGCGGTGCAGATTCAATTTCCTATGCGATCAGTGATGGTCGTGGTGGCAGTGCTATCGGCCGAATTGATATTGATGTCAGGCTGGTGCCAAAGTCTGACCATCTGGCGGAAAGTGTGACGATTCTGTCCGGCGCACTGAATTATGGCTCTGTGGAATTTTTAACAACTGATGATGCCAATACTTATGATATTGACGCAGCCTCTACAGCAACTGGCAATGTAGTTGACTGGTATAGCAGCGGACAGATCGACAATCGCAATGAAGTCTCCAGGTTACAGGCGACTTACTCTGGTCACTATTCCATCCCCAACGTTGTTCAGGAAACCTTTTTATATAACTTTGCTGACAATGACTGGGTTAGCTTCGATACCCGAACGGTTGGTGATCAGTCTGATTCAATTGTTCGAATTGATATTGCCGAAAATGCAACTGATTTTATTGCGGAAGATGGTGAAACCCGGATAAGGGTGCGAGGTGTACAGTCCTCTGAAGTACCCACGGTGTGGGCTAATTCAATATCATGGAAGGCCTACCGCGGTGTTCAGGAAAACACTAATTCGGCACCCGAGGCACTTGCTGTTTCAGCATCAACGACTATCGACACGGCTATAAGCGTGCGGTTGCTCGGCAGTGATGCAGACAATGACGAAATTGCCTACACACTTGAGGTCAATGGCATGGCCGGTGAACTGGTCGGCGCTGCACCGCTGTTAACCTATTCGCCGGCACAGGGTTTTACCGGTACAGACAGTTTTCGCTATACCGTCACCGACGGGTTACTGCAAAGTAACACGGCGACCGTAAGCATTAGTGTCCTGCCACAGGGATCAGTCAGTAACGTGGCCGCGTCGATTACATTAGACGGAAACCTCAATGAATGGTCTGCCTACGTTCCTTTTGCCAATGATCCGGCTGATGCGAATGCGGTAAACGATCAGCTTGACTGGAGTCAGGCATGGATGGCGCACGATGGCAGTGACTATTATCTTGCCTACCAGAACCACGGACCGGTTGATGTATCGTGGGGGCAGACCGTCTATCTCGATATAGACGATAATGCATCGACAGGTTACCAGGCGGGTTTGTCAATCGGAGCAGACCGAGTAATTCAGGGACGCTTCGTTTATAGTTACACCGGTACCGGTGATGACTGGAACTGGAACTTTATCACAGAGGTGCAGGGTACTTCTGCCAATGGCAGCTTTGAGTATCGTTTTCCGCGTAGTGCGCTCAACAATAGCGAAGCGATAAAAATTGCGTTTGTAGGATCCAACCTGCCGTATGGTGGTACTTCGGAAGACCTGTACCCGGATGGGGTCTACGATCCCACTGCCAGTAACCGGTATTTCAGCTATCTTGCAGCGGTGCCGACCAACAGTGCACCTGTCGCTGGTGATTTATCACTGGTAACTGCGGAACAAATCTTACTGGTGTTCACACTGGACGCCAGTGATGCAGATGGTGATGCACTGACCTACAGTGTTCTTTCACAACCGCGGAACGGATCACTCAGTGGCACAGCGCCTTTGATTAATTATCTGCCTGATAATGGCTTTACCGGTGATGATTCATTTACCTACAGGGTAAATGACGGCATGCAGGATAGCCGAACTGCCACAGTGACGATCAACGTGCAATCAACAGTGCAGTCCGCAGTACCGAGTAATCCGGTTAACACCATCGCGATTAATGGTGATCTTTCAGAATGGGCTGGCCTGACTGCCTTCACACCAGATCCTGATGATATAACAGGCGTAGAAAACCCGGTTGATTATCTGAGTGCTGCGATGGCGCATAACGGGTCAGATTTTTATCTGAGCTTTGGCAATGACGGGCAAGACGTCGCCGCACTTCAGGACTGGCTCTACACCATCTACATAGACACAGACCTCAATACAGCTACCGGCTATCAGAGCGGGCTTGCGATAGGTGCAGACTATATGCAGCAGGGCGCTGGTGTATTTGTCTACAGCGGGACCGGTACTGACTGGACCTGGCAGGGTGTTGCAGCCTCTGGCCGACAAGCGCTTGGTTCAAGTGTAGAGCTATCGATACCCAGGCAGGCGATAGGCAATCCGGCGCAAATCCGCTTTGTGATGATTGGTGATAATCTGTCTATTAACGGTAACGCTGAAGATGTCTACCCTGATGGTACTTATGATCCATCTGCAGCGATTCGCTATCTTGAATACCGCACGGGTGGCACCGCACTCGAACCCTCCATTCTGCCTGCCTTTAACAATGCCATCACTCCGGTATTCGGGCGGCAGGAGATGTCACGCAATCCGTATGCTGTTGAGCAGAGCGGTGGCAAAGTAATCACCGGTGGGTCGGGTGTGTTTGGACTCGGTGTGGGTGTGCTGCTGGTGGCGGGTTTCGGCTTGATAAGACGCCGCAAGTTTTTACACTGATACTACAAGGTACACCCTGCGTACTCATTTCACGAATAAACCGGGCTAAAACGCAGGGTGATTATCTTTTCGCCGCATAGTAGGAGACACGTCGTTCAAGATATGCCAGCAACTCCGAGATAGTAAATGCGAGTGCAAACAGAACCACCAGTACCGCCCAGAAGTGTTCCATCAGAAAGTTGTTGGCATAGAGTTCGAACAGTGCGCCAAATCCGACAATGGATATCAGTAACTGTCCGATAATCACTCCTTTGACCGCGCGAATAACCCCGATGCGAACACCACCAAGGATCTCTGGTAGTGCTGCCCAGAAGTAGACCTTGCTAAATGCAGCCCAGGGCGAGGCACCGAAGCTTTTGGCCATATCCAGCAACGAGCGGTTAATCTGCATGACACCGGCACGGGCATTTAGAATAATTATCCAGATGGCAAACAGTGTGGTGGTGATAATGATTGATTTCATACCGAAACCAAACAACACCATGAGCACCGGTACCAGCGCTGTCAGCGGCGCGCTGAGAAAAATATTCACCCAGGGCAGCAGCAATTCGTCAATTAAACGATTTTTTCCCATTAGAATACCAGTGGGTATACCAATGACGATCGCAAAGAAAACACCTGAACAAAAAGCGTAGGCTGTTTCATACAGTGCCTTTTGAAACGCCGGAGAACCGATCACTTCAAAAAGTGTAGTAACAACAGCAGTAAGCGGTGGGACAAAGAAAGAAACTTCCAGGCGACCAACAATTTCCCACAATATTCCCCAGATGATCAGTGAGGACATACCGGGTAACGGAATACCGAATAGTTTCATCGCTTACTCCACATACGATCGTAGTGAATCCCAGATGTTATCGACAATATCCAGGTATTCAGGATCTCGGCGAATGCTATGAGAATCTTTCTCTCTAAGTCCTGTTGGTCGAATAATGTCGGACACCCGGCTTGGCCTGGGAAGCAGAATCGCTATCTGATCCGAAACATAAACGGCTTCTTCAATGGAGTGAGTAACGAAGATAAACGTTTTATTTTCGTTTGCCACCAGTGCCAGCAGGTCTTCCTGGAACTTTCTTCGGGTTTGTTCGTCGACCGCAGAAAATGGTTCATCCATTAACAGCACATCGGCATCTACTGATAATGCTCTGGCTAAACCGACGCGCTGACGCATACCGCCAGACAGCTCATGTGGAAAACTTTGTTCAAAGCCGGCCAGCCCGACATCGTTAATGTACTTTGCTGCAATGTCCTCGCGTTCTGACTTTGCGACACCGCGGAGCTCGAGCCCGAATGCAACGTTACGCATGACGGATGCCCAGGGTAGGAGTGCGAAGTCCTGAAAAACAAAAGCGCGATCCGGACCGGGGCCGTCAACTGCCTTGCCGTCGACTTCTATCTCTCCCGAAGTGGCGTCAAGCAGCCCCGCGATGATCTTTAATAATGTGGTTTTGCCACACCCCGATGGGCCGAGCAGTGAGGTTAGCTGACCTTTCGGAAACTCAAGAGAGAGGTCCTTTAACGCTTCCACTGGACCATAGTTCTTCGAAACGTTGCGAACTGAAACAGCGATATCGTTATTGTCTGCCACGTTATGGGTATCCTGCGCTGCGTATTCAGTCTGAGGCATAGCCACGGGCGTTTCCTTCAAATAGAAAATGTTCGAGTTTTTCAAGCAGGTTCAGAAAGATGACCGCCAGCAATATGATTGAGAATATTGCCGCGTACATGCTCGCGTAATCTGCGATTGAACGGCTATAGGTGATGATGTCGCCGACACCTGTAGGCGTGATTTTGAGTTCGGAGAGAATAGCGCCGATAAAGCCGGCTGAAACACCGAGGCGCAGGCCGGAGAATATCACCGGCGATGCTGCCGGTATTACTATTTTTAGAATGACTTCCCACCAGCTTGCCTGAAACGAGCGTCCCATCTCAGTCAGTGAGGTGGGGGTGTTACGTACTGCCCCGGCAGTGTTCAAGACAATAACGGGCATTGCCATGATACAGACAACAAATACTTTGGAGGTTAAGCCAATGCCGTACATCATAACAAGCAGTGGGATAAGTGCCGCCAATGGTGCTGCCTGCATGACGATGAAAATAGGTGAGAACAACCAGTCGAACCACTTGCTCAGACCGATCCACAGTCCAATCAAGATACCGGTGATGGCAGAGATAACCACTCCAATCGCAAGCGGTTTGAGTGTTTCTGCATATGCCTGCCACAGCGACCCGTCAAATGCCATGCGCCAGAGCGCTGCCATTGACTCAAAAAAGGTAGGGAATGCATAGCTGACCGGGATGCGTCCGGCAATTTCCCAGGCACCAAACACCACAAGTGCTGAAATAAGTTTAAGTAATAGAGAACGCTTCACCGATAGTGTTTCCAATCGTTAGCGGAGTTAACTACCCGGCTCAATAATGCCAACAAACCGGTGAGCCGGGTAGTAATCATGCCGCTGCTTACTTAGACGTTGCTGCTTCCAGCGGTGCCATGTACCAGAAGTCCTCAATGTTAAGTGTTGAAGGATCGCCTTCAAGTTGACCGGCCTGGCTGTACCATTCCATGTCAGCTTGAGCGCCCTTCATTCCACCGCCCATTGGATCATAAAGACCGCCGGCTACTGCATCGGTGTAGAAGTTGTCGAGCTCGTCGAGAATTTCCTTGGGCAACTGGCCGATAGGACCTGCCGGATCAGTTTCCTTTGAGATAATGGTGGGGTCTTCATTCATGTCTGCCCAGGTGCTGGCCAGTGCGTCAACAAAGATCTGCACATCTTTTTCGTTAGACTTTATCCAATCGAGGTTGGCAAACAGTGCTTCATCACTGGCTTCTACATCAAACATCGGCAGAACGTTGAATTTGTCCGCGTGCTGACGCATCACTTTGTTTTTGTTTGACAGGTCGATGATGGTGGCATCAGCCTGGCCTGCTACCAGCGCGACAACCCGGTTAGCAGAGCCTGGAACATAAGAACGTTTGCCAAACTTCATACCCATTTTATCTTCGATAACATTGGCAATAGAGTCGGTACCACCGCCGCGTGAGTGCAGCAGAATCGGTTCGCCGTCCAGTTCTTCAAGCGAGCTGTATTTTTTGTTGGTTACCGGAAAAAATTTTAACTTGGAAAGTTGAAATATAATCCGCAGCGGTGCCTTTGAACGTTGCATGGCAGAGTAGGGCGTGCCGAAGCCAATATCCATCTGACCACTGAGTACTGCCTGAATGGCGAGCTCTTCGTCTGAAAATGCGGTCCATTCGTAGTCAAGTCCGTTGGCTTTGGCGCGGTCAAGTGCCACAAAGAACGCAGCCAGCTCATCGGATGGTGTTTCGGCAAGCGCAATGCGTATTTTTTCTGCATTGGCAGCCGACATCGTAATACCCAGTATTATAGGAATGGCTAAGAGCGATTTAGCCAGCTTGGTGACAAGTCGTTGCATGTTGTTCCTCCAGTGATTTCTCACTCTCACTTGTTGTTGTGGCTCTTCGGGCAAAATGCCAGAGGAACCGGTTATCTGTCAGCGAGTACTAGTGCCAGACCTACTACATGTCTGAAGTTAGTCCGGTCTAGACATCGCCAAACAGTCTTCTTGAAACAGAATTAAGGTGCGTTTGCATTGCAGCGTGAGCCGCTTTCGGGTCACGTTGTTCAACAGCATGAACAATATCATCGTGTTCACGGAAGCTGCTGTGGTCTTTTGGTGGACGATCTGTGGCACGTATCACCTGTCGCCACGCAACCGCCCGCCGTACCTGATTGAGATAATCGAACAGTGACACCAGCAGTATATTTCCGGTAGCCTCTGCCATCGTCCGGTGAAACGCGTCGTCGTCAGCTTCGTAGGTATCCCACGTCGTTGCGGCAACTGCCCGATCACGCGCCATGATCAATCGATTGACCGCATCTCCGGATGCGTTAATTGCCGCTTCACGTGCAATGGCGGGCTCCAGTGAAAGCCGCGCGCGCATCATTTGAATTGGAGTGACCTGATGGCTAAGTTCTGCAATTCCGGGTACGTTGGCGAGGGTTTGCGGTGTTGTGATAAAGGTGCCCTTACCAACATGCCGCCAGATAGCCCCCTCTCTCTCTAGCGTATCAAGTCCCTTTCTGAGCGCATTTCGGGTAACACCCAGCGCATTGATAAGCTGCCGCTCTGCGGGTAACCGGTCACCGGGCGCATAGTCACCGTTTGCAATAAAGTCGCGCAACTGTTGCAGCGCGTTATCCGGTTCGAGTGATTCTGATTTCGTCAGGGTGCTCACGATTTCACTATCAGCTTCTATTGGTTGACCAATACGACAATTGGTTGCCATTAATGCACAACCATTACCCGTTTGCAACATGAAAACAACTTGATGCATAATTGATCTGAATTGGTTCAAGCCGCTAACGTAAATAAAAAAGGGTGTTTATGTCCGCTTTCACGATTGATCTGCCGAATACCGTGGCGCTGCCTGTAGTCGGTACCGAAGCAAAGTTTCCGGTGCGCCGGGTGTACTGCATTGGTAGAAACTACGCTGCCCATGCTGTGGAGATGGGGCATGACCCGGATCGCGAACCCCCATTCTTTTTCCAAAAAAATCCTGACAACCTCGATGCCTCGGGTGAGTTTCCCTACCCGCCAAAAACTTCAGATGTTCACCACGAAATTGAAATGGCAGTCATGCTTAAGTCTGGTGGTGACAACATAGCGATCGCCGATGCACTCAGCCACGTTTATGGTTACGCGCTATCGTTGGATATGACTCGTCGTGATTTGCAGGGAGAGCAGAAAAAGATGGGGCGGCCGTGGGAGATCGGTAAAGCATTTGAAAGAAGCGCACCGGTGGGTGTGATACATCCAGTGGCAGAAGTCGGCCATCTTGATC
The DNA here is from genome assembly GCA_937931165.1 of uncultured Granulosicoccaceae bacterium. Classification (GTDB taxonomy): domain Bacteria; phylum Pseudomonadota; class Gammaproteobacteria; order Granulosicoccales; family Granulosicoccaceae. Next base: position 1,246 of record CALHCI010000144.1, on the reverse strand, counting down.
AGGGGCGGGTAGAACTAAAAGTCAATGGTGAAGTAAAACAGGAGGGCGATCTTAATCAGATGATCTGGAAGGTGCCTGAAATGATCTCGTATCTGTCTGACTACTTTACGCTGGCGGCAGGAGATGTGATTTTGTCAGGTACACCAGCCGGCGTTGGTCCGGTCAGTAAAGGTGATGAAATGGATGTTAGTATTGCTGGCCTAGGTTCGATGAAAGTGCCAGTTGTATAACAAACTTGATTGTGAGCCCGTAAGGCTTTCGTACATTGCACGATATTACCCTCCCGCTTGCGGGCGCAAGCGGGAGGGGCAGCGCAGTAGAGGGTCTCTGCCGTAGCAATTTTTGTTTCAAGTCAAGACTATAAATGTGGTGAAACGCTTTTTACGACAGCCACCCTGAGGTAGTGTGCTGGCTGCAATGCCTGATCATGTAAGTGAAAGGCAACTGAAAGCCGGAGCTTCGATAGTAATTTTGTTCCGGTTGCTGCTGCTCAGGAATTTTCTTTTAAACGATTATCCGTCGCTAACAGGCGGAGGGTTGCGAACGCGGTAGCCCATGCCCCTAACAGTCTCTAGAAACAGCGATTTGTCTTTGCCCAGTTTCTTTCGTAATCTGCCAATATAGACGTCAACAACATTGGTCAGTGGATCGACATTGGCTCCCCAGACGTTGTTAAGTATACGCTCGCGTGAAAAGAGCTTCTCGGGGTTGCTCATTAGCAGTTCGAGAATACTCAGTTCTTTTGCGGTGAGTGGAATGTCCATGCCTGAAACAGTGACGGTTTTTGATTCTGTGTTCATGGTGACATCAGCGATTTTCAGCAGAGTGGTTTGTTCTGAGGTGTCGCGCTGACGTCTGCAAACAGTTTCTATTCTGATCAGCAGTTCATCAATATCAAATGGCTTGGTCATATAATCGTCAGCACCCATTTTAAGGCCGTGCACGATGTCCTCAACACTGTCCATGGCGGTGAGTATGATGATCGGAATGTCGATGTTTCGTATTCGCAGCTCCTGACAAACGTCGAGGCCGGAGCTGCCCGGTAACATCAGATCGAGAAGCAGAAATTCGAAGTCGCCGTTTTGTATGATTTGAACCGCTTCGTTTCCATTTGCCAGACGCTTGCAGTGATGGCCCTCAGAATGTAGTGCTCTTACAAGAAAATCTGCAATTCTGTCGTCGTCTTCTATGACGAGAATTCTCATTTTACAGCCCTTAACTTAACTTCCAGTGGTAATGTAACGGT
>CALHCI010000143.1 GCA_937931165.1 uncultured Granulosicoccaceae bacterium | reverse complement strand
CTGGCCGGCTGCACAGATGCATAACGCCATGCAACTTCCACAGGGGCTACAACGCAAGACACCGCAAAAAAATAGCAATGCAGCGCCAACCGGTACGCGGCTGCCGCTATTGCCACTTGATCTGCAGGAGCCCGCTGATCTTGTACAGGCTATCCGTGCACGCCGCGGTGGCGAACTTATCGAACTGGATCGACTACTACTATACAGCGCACCACTGGCAGAAGGCTGGAACGCGTTACTCGGAAACGTACGTACCCGATTCACTATCGATCAACAATACCGTGAACTGGCCATGTGTACTGTTGCAGTAGTAAACAGAGCAGACTACGAGTTGGGACAACACGCCCCTATTTACATTGAACACGGCGGAAGCGAGCCAAAAATCGAGGCACTTAAAGACCTGGATAACATTAAACAGCATGCCTCGCTTTTTGAAAACAGGGAAATGCTCACCATTCAACTGTCTCAACAAATGACGAAGAATATTAAAGTAAGTGAAAAACTTTTTGCCGAGTGCCAGCAGGCTTTCGATAATCAACAGTTAGTAGAATTAATAGCAACCGTTGCTGCGTACAACATGGTTTCGAGATTTCTGGTCGCGATGAATCTGCATTAGCGGAGCTGTTATCTGCTAAACCAAACTAACCGGTAAACCACAGATTAGTGGTAACGCTGATGTTAGCGTTATTAATCGACATCAATTCAAGCTTCGTACTCTGTTTCGGAAAGCCTTTTTTCAGGGACATCGGTGGTGATTATGGTTGTCGTTTCGCGCAGGCTGTAACCATGTTTGTAGATACTGCAGATCTGCCATCGGGTGGAGTCGAGCTGTAGTTTCTGTCGCAGTCGACTGACATGCGCGTCAACGGTACGAGTATGTATATCTGCGGTGGTTTCCCAAACCGCTTCGAGCAGTTTTTTGCGTGAAATGACAGCCTCGCGATTCTCGAACAAATACAAGGCAAGCTCGAACTCTTTGCTGGTGAGTTCTATAGGTTCGTTTTCCCGAAATAACTGGCGACTTGCCAGATCGAAGGCAAACGGTTCACATCTAAGGTAGTCCATATCGCCACGCTCCATGCGTTGGGATGGAAAGTTTTGCAGTGCTATGCAAGTACCATCTTGCGTCAGATTAACACTGCACCCAGATCCGGTAATATTACCGAATTTGGAAATCTCAACTGCTGTTTTACTAAATTACCGCGGTTACATCAACACATCAGGCGCTCAAATTGCGGCCGTATCACACCATACTGGCACTCTGGTTTTGATTTGAACAGGCAAATCCTCAGTTTTGCTACAGTATCAAGTACGCTAACAGTTGCCGGTAAGCTCTTGTTTTAGCTTTCACTGACCCGGTAACTCGCCCGGGCCAGCCACTCCGGATCGGGCTCTGCACCCCATCCGGGCTCATCGGTAATAGTGACCTTTCCTGCATCGACGGTAAAAGGTGACGATCTGAAAAGGCGTTGCTGCCACGGGTAATAGTCTGCCCCTTCAATAGAAAACTCGAGATACTTTCCGGCGTTGGGAATGGCTTTCAACAAATGCATGGTGAATAACGTCACCATCGACAGGTTGGCGCAATGCGGTGTTACCGGTAAACCGGCTTGTTGGGCCATTTTTACTATTCTCATGGTTCTGGAGATGCCACCGAGGTATAAGATATCCGGTTGTACAATGTCGACAACTCGATCATCAATCATCTGTTGCCACGTTGTCAGCAGACAATCCTGTTCACCACCGGTCACATCGATATCGAGCGCTTCGGTTACCTGCCTGGTCTGATCGAGGTGCCAGTAGGGACAAGGCTCTTCAAAGTGGCAATAATTGTAATCCTGCAACACCTTCCCGACTTCAATGGCGCGCGCCGGGCTGTAGCAGCTGTTTGCATCAATGAGTAGTTCTACAGAGTCACCCAGCGCATGTCGCATTGCAGGAATAATTTTTTCAGTGCGACCCGGCCACTCGTCCTGATTGCGGCCAACTTCAGAGCCCGCTCTGACTTTAAACGCATCAAACCCCTGCTCATCGCGGAGCTTAACCAGCCTGGCAGCCTCGTCCGCAGGCGTGATGTCACGCTTCATCGATGAGGCATACGTTCGCAATTCACCACTGCTGCCACCCAGTAAAGCCACCACTGGCAAGCCCTGCAGCTTACCCCGAAGATCCCACACTGCAGTATCGAATCCGGCCATCGCCCGGCAAAGATAGGAACCGGGAAATTTGTGTTCGCGTTCGAACACGGTGTCCAGCAGATCGTCGAGGTCGTCGGCCTCTTTACCCAGCACCCACGGCGCGACTTGCCGGTGCAGCACCAACGCCGTGATGTCCGAATGATAAGTAGATACCTGCCCCCAGCCCTGTTGCCCGTCTTCCTGTGTCACGCGGACGAAACCGACAAACTCGTTACAGAAGCTCTCGATTCTGATTATTTTCATGGCGCAGCGCTGCTTTACCGGAAGGTTTGCAGTTTACTTCAAGTTGCTACAGTACCGACAACAGTGACCACTGTTGATTTCTCAGGAAAGGTTTTCGACGAGCGCTACCCGAGTTGCTTCAGCAATCGTCGACACACCAAGCTTGCGATAGATATTGGAAATGTGTTTCGCTGCGGTACACGCGGAAATCCCGAGACTGCGTCCGATTTCCTTGCGGTTGTAACCGCTGGCGACCAGCACCAGCACTTCTTTTTCCCGATCAGTCAGTTGTTCTACGTCGGCAGGGGCGAAGCGCGCGAGGCGTTTTTTTTCTATTCTGGCGCAAAGGTCGTCGAGCTGGTGTGCATCGAGTTGGTCCAGCAGCCCGATAATCGACTGATAAGGAGAATGCTGTGCTGGCATGAACCGCTCGCCATCGTCATTGCTGTTGGTACGACAACTTTCCAGGTTCATCCGTCTTCTCCCTGTAGTAAACCCCGTTACGCTACTGTATAACCGCCTCAGTGTGTATCGGCCATTAGTCATAGGCGCCAACTTAAAACTATGACTATTTAATGGCCAGTTTCGCTCGCGAATCAGTATACTGCTGCGCTGGAAAATCCCATAGAAATCAGGCTTTTCATGAATGTTCTCCTCGTAGACGATCACATCCTGTTTCGTCGCGGTTTGCGTCACTTGCTGTCGGATCTTGATGAGTCGATACGCTTCCTGGAAGCAGACGGCGTTGCCGATATACAGACCGTGGATACCACGTCTGTTGATCTGATTTTGCTGGATCTCGGTCTGAAAGGCCCGTCTGGACTCAGCGCGTTGCAAATCGTCAAAGACTTGTTGCCAGATTGCAGTATTGTAGTGCTGTCGAGCGAAGAAGAACCGCGCCTGATAAAATCATGCATCACACACGGGGCATCGGGTTTTATCCCGAAGTCATCCACCCCTGAGATACTGGTTCAAGCGTTGAAACTGGTGGTTGCCGGTGGCATCTACCTGCCAACTGATGTTCTGCGTCCGCCCGCGCAGGATGCCCCGGACCCGGCAGCCGCATCACCAACATTTGACGATCTGAACATCACACCCAGGCAGCAAGCCGCCCTGATGCTTGCAGTACAGGGAAAATCAAACAAGTTGATCGCGCGTGAACTACACATCTCCGAGGGCACAGTAAAGCTCCATTTGACAGCGGCTTTCCGCGCACTGGATGTAAAAAACCGAACTGAAGCAGTTTACGCTGCTGCAAATCTGGGAATATTGCCCCCACAGTGAATCTGTATAGTTGTATCAGTGTAAGAGGTAACAAAGATGGAAGGTAAAACTAACTTACTGCCACCTCCCGAAACAGAAGACGAAAGTACCGAACAAGCACTACTGGAACTTATTGCCGGTAATGTACAGCGTGTACCTCTGGCAATTGCCTTCCTGGTATTCGTTATCGCAAGCCTGTGTTACACCGCAGACAACAAATGGCTGATACTGTTGTGGGCAATTGTCGTAATCAGTATGCAATACGTCCGCTACCTGGTACTGCCTGCACTGGTTAGCAACAAACAACTATCAAGCAGCACACGTCTTTTTCAGGCAACCATGTTGTCGTTAATCAACGGATTGATATTTGCCAGCGCAATTTTCTTTTTCGGTGATCTTGATGACGTATCAAAGTCTGTCTTTACCATTGTGTTTCTGGGACTTGCCCAGGCATCCGTGACAACCGCGGTAGGCTATCGGCCAATTATTATCGTTTTCGTTGGGCCGTTTCTCGTCGCCCTTGTCAGTGCCTGGCTGTTCACGTCGTTTGAGATTTCGCGCTGGATACCGCCTGCGATGTCAATTTTGATTTGCCTGTACGCAGTCATACTGCTATCGATGGCTGGCGATATTTACGACAGCTTTTTGCGCGCCCATCAGATCCAGTTTCAGTTGCGAGATGCTCTGGAATCAGAAAAAGAAGCCAACTCCGCCAAAACGCGCTTCCTTGCTGCAGCCAGTCATGATCTGAGACAACCACTGCACACATTGTCTTTGTATAGTGCTGCGCTGATGCAGCGCCCGCTCGACAACAAGAGCGCGGAGATTGCCACCAGTATGAATGAAGCGCTCACTGATATGTCGCGGGAGCTCGATTCGTTGCTCGATATGTCAAAGCTTGATGCCGGCATTGTACAACTCGATAACGACAACTTTGAATGCGCAGACTCGGTAAGACGTATCGTGAACTCGTATAGCACTATCTGTCACGAGAAAGGCATCACGCTCGCTTGTGACTTTCAAATTCAGCCAACCATGTACAGTGACCGAATACTCTTTGAACGGGTGGTTCGCAATCTCATGGACAATGCCGTTAAATACACTGAATCCGGACGTATCACCGCCACAATTGCAGCACACGAAAAAGACAGGTTTCAACTAATACTTGAAGACACCGGCATTGGCATCAGCGCGAGTGATCTTGACTATGTCTTTCAGGAGTTCTACCAGTCAGATAACCCCGAACGTGATCGAAACAAAGGGCTGGGCCTGGGGCTGGCTATCGTAAAGAGACTAACCCCCATGCTTTCCGGCACCATCGACATTAAATCCGTTGAAAACGAATTTACGCGTGTCACGATGACGTTTCCTGTGTCACAACAAAAGCAGCCTGTTGAGATTTTAAAAGAGCGGCAGGATCTGCCACTTTCCGATCGTCACATACTGATTATCGATGACGACACCTCGGTACGAACCGCAACACGCGTTCTGTTTGAAGGCATCGGTTGTACCGTGACGGAAGCTGCCGATACCGCCGGCGCCGTTGCCAGTGTTCAGACAGTAGCACCCGACATCGCGTTAGTGGACTTGCGACTCCCGCAGGGTGAGTCCGGCCTGAATACTGTCGATCGGGTTCGCGAGCTTGTCAGTGATTTGCCGGTAATTATCGTTACCGGTGAGACTTCGCCATCGGTGCTGAAGTCGTTGAAACTATCCGGCCATCCCTATCTGGCAAAGCCCATCGACAAAACCGAGCTGATAGACAGCATTACTGACATTCTCGGCTGTGGCCTGACCGCCAACACAACCTGACAAGGCTGTTGTGAAATCATTTAACATAAATATCAATACGCGCACTGTTTAAGCAATATTTTCCTCTGCATTTGGAAATGTTACCTTCAACCCGGAAACGCAAAAAGAAACCGATCCATCCATGACTATTAAAGCGGTGTTGTTCGACCTGGACGAAACTATCCTTGACCGGTCACGTTCACTGGAGCTCTTTCTGACCTGGGAAGCATCCGAATATCTCAACCTGCCTTATGCCGAATGTGAACGTTACATTGAACGCTTTCTCGAACTTGACGACAACGGTATGGGCAGTAAAACAGACATCTATTCGCTGTTGTGGAAAGAATTCGGGCTCTACGAGCATACTGCAGAAGATCTGGTGGCCAACTATTACGCGTCTTTTCAGCGCTTTGTCTGTGAAAAACGACACGTAGATCAGGCCATATCAATGCTGAAATCACAGGGTTATACGCTCGGTGTCGTGTCTAACGGCCCTACCCCGTTTCAGGAAAACAATCTGCAGGCACTCGGCTTAACATCATTCTTCGAGACCATTGTGATCTCGGCTGCTGTCGACTGCCGAAAACCAGACCTTGAAATATTTACACTTGCCTGCGACAACATCGGCGTCGAACCGTCTGCCTGTATTTTTGTAGGAGACAATCCGGAAGCTGACATTCGCGGTGCCAGTGCGGCGGGAATGTTCACTGTTTTTGTACCGACAAGGCGCTACCAGGCCTGCAGTTTCGCCAACAAAGTTTGCAGAGACATGCGGGATCTCCCGGCAGTTGTGTTAGAGGCAAATACCTGAACACAAACACAAACCGTGCTTAAGCAGTATCGGCTGAGTATCCGTAAAGCCCGGATAACCTGGCTGCAGCAATCTGCACATCACCGGCCATTTGCTTTTCTTTTATACGGTCAAACCTCGCTGCCGGCGTTGCGACTGACACAGCACCAACCGCATAACCGTCGAAATCGACGACCGCTGCAGCCACACCGATCACATCGCTCTCAAACGCTCCGGCAGACTTTGCATAGCCTTGCTTTCCGGCAACAGCGATCAACTCGCGCAACTGCTTTTTGCGGGTTTCAGTAAGCTCGGTAAAACGAATAAGTTTTTTACCCAGTACGGATTTCACTAACGACTTTGGGGACTTTGATAAAAACGCGATACCAGAACCGCTGGCGTGAAAAGGTAACGGCTCACCCGGATCAATGTACACCCGTGTACCACGGATACTGCTTTCAACAATCGCACTGGTACGTAGTCGTCCATCCACATAACGACTTGCATGCGCGGTTTCCCCGGTTTGTGCCACCAGTTCTGCAAGCACACCCTGCGTCTGGCTGGCAATCGGATGTGTGCGCTCGCGCAGAATCGCCAGACGTGTTAGTGACGAGCCAAGGTAATAGGTTTTGTCTCGAGCGTCCTGCTCCAGCACTCCTTTTGCAGTCAGACCCGTTAGATATCTCTGCACGGTAGATTTATCCCACCCGAGCAATCGTGCAACCTCGGAAGCACCCACTTTTGGTCTGTTTTCAGAAAACACATCCAGTATGGCAAGCGCCTTTTCTACTGTACTCAACCGCGAAACCACCTCATATTGCTCTGCCGGTGTTGACTCAATATACGAGTCAGAGGATCATTATTCAAACTATATCATCAATTAACGATGCGCAACCTGCCGGGATACTGGTAGTTTGACGTCTCAGGAGCACCCGAATGACAGACAAAACAATTCTGGTTGTTGGCACCTACGACACCAAAGATGATGAGTTGCAGTACATCAGCCAGTGCATACAGACACAGGGCGGTTCGGTACTGACGATGGACGTCAGCGTGCTCGGTGATCCGTCCAGCCCTTGTGATATTAGTAAACACGAAGTTGCCGCGTGTGCCGACAGTTCAATTGAAACAGCAATAGACAGTGGCGATGAAAACACCGCTATGCAGATAATGGCGCTCGGTGCTTCACGCAAGGCTTCACAGCTACACACTGATAACACTATTCACGGCGTCATTATTCTTGGTGGCACGATGGGAACGGATCTGGCACTCGATGTCTGCCAGACACTGCCACTCGGTGTACCGAAGTATGTTGTTTCTACCGTATCATTTTCACCCTTGATACCGGCAGACAGACTCTCACCGGACATACAGATGATTCTGTGGGCCGGGGGATTGTACGGACTGAACTCAGTATGCAAATCGTCATTAAGTCAGGCAGCCGGTGCTGTACTGGGTGCTGCAAGAGCTGTTGAGCCACCAGCCTTTGATAGGCCGGTTGTCGGAATGACATCCCTGGGTTCCTCATGTCTGAGTTATATGAAACTGTTAAAGCCTGCCCTTGAATCACGCGGTTTTGAAGTGGCGATTTTCCACGCTACCGGCATGGGTGGCATGGCTTACGAAAAAATTGCATCACAAGGTGGTTTTGCGTGTGTCATGGACTTCGCACTGCCAGAGCTTGGCAACCTGTTGGCAGGTTCCGTAGTTAACGCTGGCGCAGACCGAATGCTAAACGCCGGTGCGGCAGGCGTGCCGCAACTGATCGCACCGGGCTGTCTTGATCTCATTGATTTTGCCGGCTGGCAGGAGATTCCCGAGCAATACAGCGATCGTCCGTTTCACGCACACAACAGACTGATAAAGTCATCCGGTTTAAACGCAGAAGAACGTCGCGACACTGCGCGCGAAATCGGTAAACGCCTTGCTTATTCAAAAGCACCTGTCCATGTGCTACTGCCAACTCAGGGTATTGAAGAATGGGATAAGCCCGGCCAACCAGCACACGATCCGGATGCGCTCGCCGCTTTCATCGATGAAATGCGACAGTCGATAAAAGCACCGGTACTGCTGTCAGAAATCGACGCGCATATCAATGATGAAGCCTTTGCCAGTAAAGCACTTGAAATATTTGATGCATGGGTGGCAGACGGCACCGTTAAAAGCGCATGAACGACACCCGCTACGACATACTATTCGAGCCGGTACAAATAGGACCGGTTACCGCACCGAACAGATTCTATGCAGTACCCCACGCGACCGGACATGGCTGGAATCAGCCACATGGTGCCATTGCGCTGCGCGCCATGAAAGCAGAGGGAGGCTGGGGAACGGTAGCTGTGCAGATCACAGAGATTGCCGCCGATACCGACATGGCTAATCATCCGATGGAACGCATCTGGGACGACTCCGATGTGCCCCGCCATGAAGCACAGGTTGCCATGATAAAACATCACGGCAGCCTTGCCGCTATTGAGCTTGGCCATGGCGGCATGCGTTGTCGCAACATTACTACCGGTGTTCCCGTGATCGGCCCCAGCGCCCTGCCCGTGCTGCGCCCCGAAGTGCCACTACAGGCACGTGCAATGACACTCTCTGACATCGCTGCATTCAGAGCATCACACAAAGCCGCTGCCACCAGAGCAAAGCGCGCCGGCTATGACATTCTTTACGTCTATGCCGCGCACGATATTTCGCTGCTGAGTAACTTTCTGTCAATACGAACCAATCAGCGCGCAGACGAGTATGGCGGTTCTTTCGAAAACAGACTACGACTGTTGCGTGAAGTATTGCAGGACACATTGGAAGTCGCAGACGGTCGTTGCGCCGTTGCGCTGCGGTTCAGCGTGGCAGAGCCTGAAGCAAAATACGGTCTGCGCCATGATGGTGAAGGCCGTGATGTGGTTACCGCACTGGCAGACATACCAGACCTTTGGGATGTCAATATATCCGGCTGGTCTCAGGACAGTGCAAGCGCACGTTTTACTGAAGAAGGATATCAACTGCCGTACACGGACTTTGTAAAGTCGGTAACCGATAAACCGGTTGTCGGTGTTGGCAGATTCACCTCTCCTGACACCATGGTAGCGCTGGTAAAACAAAAGCGCCTCGATCTCATTGGTGCTGCACGTCCGTCTATTGCCGATCCGTTTTTGCCAAACAAAATAAAAAACGGCAACATCGATCAGATTCGCGAGTGTATCGGCTGCAATGTGTGCGTCAGTATGGATAGCTATGGGCTCGCGATACGCTGCACACAGAACCCGACCATCTCCGAAGAGTGGAGAAGTCAGTGGCATCCCGAGGCACCGGCTATTTCAACCGGCAGTCAATCACATTTGATTATAGGCGCAGGACCTGCCGGTCTTGAGTGCGCATTACAACTGATGCGTGCCGGTCACAAGGTAACCATTGCAGATCAACGCAGCCAGGTTGGTGGTCGTGTCACGCTCGAGTCTACCCTGCCCGGTCTGCAAAGCTGGTCGCGCGTTAAGGATTACCGGCTGCATCAACTCAGCGCTGCTTCAGAGGTAAACCTCTACCTGGAAAGTGCAATGACTGTAGACCTTGTAGAAGAGTTTGATGCAGACACCGTCGTTGTTGCCACCGGTGCCAGTTGGCGTAAAGACGGTGTAGGCTCAACAAACTTCGATCCGATTGATTTTGGCAGCACTGCCGTTATTACTCCTGACGATGTGATGACCGGTCAGTTCAACAACGCACCTACAGCAACCCCTACAGCAACCATAGTGGCAACGAATATTGTGGTTTACGATGATGATCACTTTTACATGGGCAGTGCTATCGCCGAAGCGCTGGCGATGAAAGCGCACAACGTTACCTACATTACACCGTTACCCACCATCGCAACCTGGACGGACAACACCCTTGACCAACCGGCAATTGTCAAACGCCTGCAGAAACTTGGTGTGACGTTACTGCCGAATACCCATCTGGGTGCTGACGGCAGTTTCACCAATGCACTGACAGGACAGGCGATTGAGTTCTCTGACGACACCGTGATCGCTCTGGTGGGTGCGCGAACGTCTAATGATACGTTGTACCGGGAGCTTCAGACCCGCGGCACAATGAAACAGCTCCATCACGCCGGAGACTGTCTGGTCCCGGGAATTATTCAGGCTTCCGTTTATTCCGGTCACGCTACTGCAAGAATGATTCTTAGCAGCGATTCACCTGCCAAACGCCGTGAGCAAGTCAGTCTGGGCTTTTAGTCAGACGCACAAACCAGGACACCACATGAACATCCCTTTAAAAGATTCCAATTTTTTAAAAGAAAACAACGCCAAACACTTCTTTCATCCAATGGCACATCCGGCAGACAGTCTGGCTAACCCGCCAAGAATTATTACTGGCGGCAAAGGCGTGCACATACAGGACATTGATGGCAGAGAAACCATCGATGCCGTAGGCGGATTGTGGAATGTCAACCTTGGCTACTCATGCCAGCCGGTTAAAGAAGCGATTGCCAAACAACTCGATGCGCTGCCATATTACTCAACCTTCAGAGGCACCTCAAATGATGCGGTGATTGATCTGTCTTATGAACTGGCCGAGTTTTTTAAAGAAGATGGATTGGCGCGGGCGTTTTTTACATCAGGAGGTTCCGATAGTGTAGAAACAGCACTACGGCTGGCGCGTCAGTACCACAAGATCAGGGGCGAACACGGCCGCACTAAATTTATCAGCGTTAAAAAGGGCTATCACGGCACACACATCGGAGGCGCATCGGTGAATGGCAATGCGAACTTTCGCGCAGCTTACGAGCCACTGCTACCCGGATGCTTTCATATTCCTGCACCATACACTTATCGAAATCCGTTTAACGAAACAGATCCTGAAAAACTGGCCGCACTGTGTGTTGCCGCTCTTGAAGATGAGATAGCCTTTCAGGGTGCACAGACCATTGCGGCTTTTATTGTGGAGCCGGTACTCGGAGCCGGTGGCGTTATCCCACCACACAAGAGTTTTCTACCTGCGATAAAACGAATCTGTGAAAAACACGGCATTCTACTCATCACAGATGAAGTCATTACTGCGTATGGTCGCACGGGAGCCTGGAGTGGTGCGAGACTTTGGGGGGTCAAACCAGACATCATGTGTACTGCCAAAGCAATCACCAACGGCTACTTTCCGTTTGGTGCGGTCATGTTATCGCAGGAGTTTGCAAACACCTTTGAGAACGATATCACCGGTGCTGCTGCCATTGGCCACGGCTATACTTATTCCGGCCATCCGGTCGGTGCGGCTGCTGCAATAGCCTGCCTGGAAGAAACCAAACGACTCGATGTTGCAAGCAACGCGAAAGCACGTGGCACTCAGCTTTACGAAGGTGCCTGCCGGTTGATGGACAAATATGAGCTTATAGGTGATGTGCGAGGCGGCCACGGATTAATGACGGCACTCGAACTGGTCTCTGATCGCAAAAGCAAAGCACCGGTAGATAAAGCACTGCCCGTAAAGCTGCAGGATGCTATTTATGACAATGGCGTGATGGTTCGGGTGTCAGGGCCAAACCTGATTCTGTCTCCCCCGTTAATACTCAGCGAGGCAGAGGCCAGCCAGATAATCGAAGCCCTTGACCGCGGCTTTGCCAGTCTTGCGAATAGCTAGCTAACCAACCGAACTCCGTGTGTGTTGCCGTACGGCCTGCAGATCGCAGGCCGAAGACAAGTGTTAGCCGATCTTACTTAGACAAAGAGTCCATCAGCGTCTTTACCACGCCAAGCTTCTCACCGTACTGATTGAGCCCGTCTTTTATCGCACCGATATCAGTTTGCAAATCGCCGTCAGCTGATGGGTCCTGCAAGACAATCTTCACTACCTCTGTAGATGAGGCATCAGTGCTGATCGTGCTGGGCACCACTTCGTAGTCACTTTTAACTGAGACAGTCGCTGTATTCTCTGTATCAGTGGCAGCGGAATCGGTTGCGTTGTCTTCATCAGAAGATGCGGTGGATTCTGTGTCAGTGGCATTAGTTTCTACCGCCGCAGATTCAGTAGCTTCGGCATTGGCAGTAGCGTCAGCCTCTGCAGTTTCTGTTTGTTCGGTTTCTGTAGCAGCTGCCTCAGTGGCTTCAGAAGTTTCCTCAGAATCCGCGTCTTCAGCAGTTGCAGCATCGGTGACCTCTTCACTTGAGACTACCGCGGTTGATTCATCACTGGATTCAACATTGCTGACAACGCCCTGCGTCTCTGATTCAGTTGCTCCCTCGCTGGCCACATTATTTTCTTCAGTTTGTGATTCTTCTGATTCAGATTTTTCTGTTGCGTTCTCTGCCACTTCAACTTGCGCTGTCGTTTCTTCACCACTATCGGTCGCGGCAGTTTGTGGCTGGTATTGTGACGAGCACAACCTCAATGCCAACAGGCAAAGGATGGCCAACCCGATAATAAGCAGCAGCCTGATATCTTTAAGCAGAGTCATTTAGCTCTCCAATTGTACAAATTAAAAACGAATACGCTATGAGCAGCGCACACTCTATTGGGATTCAAGTCTCAGCGATGGTTATAACCAAAGCAAGTGATTTAACAAAAGCTCACCGATACCCGGATAAAACGCTGCGAACACTTATGAAACTTCGCAGTGCCACATGCATCATAACTTGAGTGAAACAATCTATTCTGCGAAACCGCGTTATGCGGGCACCACACCACGTTTGTTGTCACTCTCGCGGATCAACCATATGAGCGGGATAGCCAGCAACACCATCCACGCCTTGCCAAGTATCTGCCCGGCCAGAAAGTCAAGGCTACCGAAAGCGAGCTGTAAAAAAACGATACTGTCGATGATTAAACCCACCATGCTACTGGCCACGACGGCAAGAATAAGTCTGCGTTCCTGCAACGGCGTATAGACAGCAAAATCAGCCAGCTCAGACAATAAAAACGCGACAGTCGACGCGACAACTAATGGCGCCGGTGCAACCCAGTAAGACAACAGCGCACCGATGGCAATGGCTACCAGCGCCCAGAGCTTGCCCAGCCTTCGCTGCACCAGATCCCGGAATACCAGTGCCAGACCAACCAGTAAAACCCCGCTGGGTGCCATGATGCCAAAACCGACCGGTAACAGACACGGGCTGTCGGGCGGACAAACCGTGCCGACATTGCCGATCATCCAGTTGGCAAGCGGTACACACAGTGTAAATAAAACGAAAAATAGTATGCCTTCTGAAACCAGGCGATTCTTGCTGACAGAGTTCATTGGGTTAGGTGTGTAGTGGGAAATTCCCCATTATAACCTGCTGCAGGCTGCTTGACAGCGATGATTGCTTCAACCATCGCTATCAGATCTTAGCCAAAGGTGCTCGCAGCCATCAGCTCAGCCCACTGGTTGACATCGCAGTCAACCACTCCAACCGCCAAAAACAAATTAACGCTGTGCGGTCTGCCAATTCGGATTTTGCGACTGCCGCTGGTCAGACGGCGGTAGCGGTGAACGTCCGCGAATCGCATCAGCGGCCTTTTCTGCGGTGACTATTGTGGGTGCATTCAGGTTGCCGTTGGTTATTCGGGGAAATACCGAACAATCAACCACACGCAACCCTTCTACCCCGATCACCTGGCACTGCGGATCGACAACCGTCGTCTGGTCATCAGGATCTCCCATACGGCAAGTGCCACAGGGGTGATAGGCACTCTCGACATGGTCTCGAATAAACTCGTTCAGTTCTTCATCAGTCTGACGCTCGCTGCCGGGTGCAATTGCTTCACCGGCAAACGGTGCAAAAGCCGGTTGCTGAAGGAGCTCGCGGGTCAATCGAATACACTGTCGGAAGTCGCTCCAGTCTTTATCGCAAGACATATAGTTAAACAGAATGTCTGGTGATTCTTCAGGGTCGGCTGAGCGCAAAGTAACGCTGCCGCGAGAATCGGAACGCATTGGCCCG
>CALHCI010000142.1 GCA_937931165.1 uncultured Granulosicoccaceae bacterium | reverse complement strand
GCCACCTTCCATACCGTCGATATAAATCATATCAGGGTCGGTTTTGGCTGCCATACGAACGTCATCGTAAACGCGAGCCGCACCCAGCTTCAGCTGAATGGGAATTTCCCAGTTGGTTGCTTCACGGATTTCCTGAATCTTCAGCGCCAGATCATCAGGGCCAAGCCAGTCAGGGTGACGAGCAGGTGAGCGCTGATCGATACCGGCAGGCAGTGAGCGCATCTCTGCAACCTGATCCGTTACTTTCTGACCCATCAGGTGACCACCAAGACCGACTTTACAACCCTGCCCGATAAAAAACTCACAGGCATCGGCAAGGCGAAGATGATGCGGATTAAAACCGTAGCGAGACTGAATGCACTGGTAAAACCACTTTTCGGAGAAACGGCGTTCGTCGGGAATCATGCCGCCTTCACCGGAACAGGTCGCGGTACCCGCCATGGTAGCGCCACGTGCAAGTGCGGTTTTTGCTTCAAAGCTCAATGCTCCAAAACTCATACCGGTAATATAGACAGGAATGTCCAGCTCTAACGGCCGCTTGGCACGCGGGCCAAGTACCGTTTTAGTAATACATTTTTCACGATACCCTTCGATAACGAAACGCGTCAGCGTACCGGGCATGAAGGTCAGGTCGTCCCACGAAGGTATTTTCTTAAACAAAGAAAAACCGCGCATCCGGTAACGGCCGAGTTCCGACTTGATATGAATGTCATCAATGACATTCGGCGGAAACATAAAGCTCTGACCGATTACATCTTTATTTCGATTTGTCATAAATTAATCCTCAACCGGCTACCGTTACAGCACCAGTTTCTTTTCAGAAGGTTCGAGATTGTCGTAGTTCCAGAGCTGCTTGCCCGCCACGATCTTGGTCAGATTTTTCACACCGTTCGGCGCTTTCATCCCGTACAGAGCCAGCTTTGCTTCAAGCCAGCTGATTTCTGTTTCAGTAATCTCACCCTCTACCGCATCAACTCCCAGGTCTTCGATTTTGCCACCGACGAAAATGGTGCCGTCATACATGGAGTCACCGAGGTTTTTACCGGCATCACCCAGAATGATCATGCGACCACGCTGCATCATAAAGCCGGAAAATGCACCGGCACGCCCGCCAACGATAATGGTGCCACCCTTCTGATCAATACCGGTACGTGAACCAACATCGCCCTTACACACCAGATCACCACCACGAATTGCCGCACCAAAAGTTGAGCCTGCGTTTTTCTCGACAACGATAGTTCCGGACATCATGTTCTCGGCACACGACCAGCCAACACGTCCTGATATGCGAATATTCGGACCATCACACAGGCCGCAGCCGAAGTAGCCAAGACTGCCGTCGAAGTTCAGATTCAGTCGATTAAGGATGCCAACACCCAGTGAGTGTTTAGCACTGGGGTTTCGCACAGTAATAGTGCCGTGACCTTCTTTCATAAGCTCACGAATTTTTATGTTCACATCCCGTATATCCATAGCTGCCGCATCGAACTCAGCTTCTTTAGCAAAGTCGACCTCTATGCCATCGGGGTAGGTAAAATTTTCATCCGCTGACGGTGAAAAGAAAACCTGCTGTGTACGACCGGATAACTGCTCGGTATGCATACCAAGCTTATGGGACTCGTGGTCAGTGTTTAGCTCTGCCATACCCGTACCTCCCCTTCATAAGGATCAAACGTATCAATTTCATGTGGAAAAATGCTGCGAATGGCGACTTCTTCAGAAGCCAGCGCGATCAGATCGTCACTTTCATAGAGCACCATCGGTTTAGCCGCCATGACATCTTTGGCCATACCCAGTGAATCTGCGGTAGCAACCAGATAGGTGAACACGCCATCGAGCTCATCGACAGAGCGGCTCATGGCAGTGTGCAGATCGTCGCCTTTGTCTATGCGATGTGCGATGTAAACTGCAATCAGTTCAGAGTCGCAGTCAGACATAAAGCGATGACCCTGGCGCTCAAGGCCACGACGTTTAGTCCAGTAGTTAGTCAACTGGCCATTGTGTACAACAGACACATCGTTAAACGGGTATGCCCAGTACGGGTGCGCCGAACGAATATCAACATCTGACTCTGTTGCCATACGCGTATGACCAATCGCATGCGTGCCGTTAAAGCCATTGAGCTTGTACTGATCGGACACAACGGTCGCATCGCCAAGGTCTTTAATCAGTTCAAGCGCATGCCCGATCGACAGGATTTCCGTGCCGTCAACATCTTCAATGTAGTCTATTACCCGCTTTAGATCGCCGTCGAAACTCAACTGATAACGCATCGCGTAGTCAGTCACTGATTCGGTTTTTGTTACCTTAGCCCCCATCTCCTTCAGACGGGCATCAACCATCGCTAACCGGTCTTTAATCGCATCATTAATGTCAAAACCAGTAGCAAGATCCTCCTGCTCTGCGACTTTGAAGCGCATTACATAGTCTTTGCTACCTCCGCTACCGTAGAGTGCAAACCCGGTAGAGTCTGGCCCTCTGTGTTTTAGTGCCTGCAACATCGATGTCATTTGAGAACCGATATCCGCACTGGAACCACGATGTATTAGTCCGGCGATGCCGCACATGGCATACCCTCCTTCAATGAAAAAACAGATAACACGCCGGTGCTTACGACACCGGCGTAGTCATGAATAAAACGACAGAACTACAAAAACCTATGGCAGACAATCGATGTAAGTATCTACATCCCAGTCAGTAACCGTCGCCATAAAACTTTCCCATTCATCGCGCTTGTAGTGGCTAAATACCTTCCACATTTCATCTGGCAGCGCAGCTTTGATTACCTCATCAGCTTCCAGCGCATCAAGCGCCTCACCAAGAGACATGGGTAGTTTCTTAACTTCCTTACCCGCATCTATAGCTGCATATATATTACGTTCCTCCGGCTCACCCGGATCGGTTTTATTTTCAATACCATCGCCAAAAGCGGCGAGTATTGTTGACCCCATCAGGTACGGGTTGACCATAGAATCTACAGAACGAAATTCAAAACGCCCCGGTGCCGATACACGCATACCAGTGGTACGATTCTGGAAACCCCAGTCAGCAAACACTGGCGCCCAGAAACCGGTATCCCAAAGACGTCTGTATGAATTCACAGTAGAGCACCCAATGGCTGTTAGCGCATTGATGTGCTGCATGGTGCCACCGATAGACCACAATCCGATCTTGCCCGGCATGTGCGAGGACTTTTTATCCGGCATAAAGGTATTTGTGCCACCATCGCGATAAGAGAACACGCCTGGCATAGCAGGCAAGTCGGCAGCTTTCTCGAACATAATTTTGTTCACCACATCTTTACCGCCCTTCCACAACGAGGTGTTGTGATGACACCCGGATGCCGAGACCCCCATAAATGGCTTGGTCATAAAGCATGCGATCAGATCGAACTCGCGCGCCACTTGCGCACAGATTTGTCTATAGGTAGATAAGCGGTCTGCGTTTCGCAGCACATCATCAAACTGCCAGTTAAGCTCCAGCTGTCCAGGGGCGTCTTCGTGGTCCCCCTGAATCATGTCCAGACCCATCGCCTGGGCGTATTCCATTACCTTCATAGAAACAGGACGCAGTGATTCAAATTGATCTATGTGATAGCAATTGGGCTTGGAAAAACCACCGTCGGGCTTGCCGTCTTCGCCTTTCTTGAGCCACATCATTTCCGGCTCAGTACCAACACGCAACTCCATCTTGTGCTTTTTCTTAAAGGCTTCGTGCTGGAACAGCAGGTTCCCGCGACAATCTGACGTTAAGTGCCCGCCCGGATTAACCTTCTCTTCGCGATTTCGGAAACATACGCAAAACACTCGCGCAATTCTTTTATCCCAGGGAAGCTGGCAGAAAGTATCGGGGTCAGGGATACCGACAAGCTCTGATGCTTCAGGGCCGTAGCCGATATAGTCACCTGCCCTGTCGGTATAGAGATTGGCCGTTGAACCGTAAACCAGTTGGAAGCCTTTTTCGGCAGTTCTTTCCCAATGGTTGGCAGGGATGCCCTTTCCGACAATACGCCCGGTTACAGAGATGAACTGGTAGTAAATGTACGTGATGCCGAGCTGGTTAATCTTTTTACGTACATCTTTGATCATCTTGTCTCGGCCAGTGGCGTTGACGTATTTATCGAGATCTGTCATCGATTCCCCCTATAGGATTAAACGGTGCCTGCAGTGCCGCAAGCTTGATATAGAACCGGTACACCCGGTTGAAAAACCTGTAATCGCTGTTTGAATTGATTTTTAACCAGCGTCATCAAGCTAACCAATACTGTACCATTCTCACCCAATACTATAACTCTGTTTGTCCTTTTTTATCCATCGTTGATTATTACAAATGCACTCCATACCTATTCTATTTGCGTCTTTTCAGCGGGTTATGTTGTGATTGCCACTAAAAACGGTTAGTTTATTCCACATCGAATTCTTGGAAATCGGTTTGTCACTGTACCAATTTGTCAAATTGGGTTGTACGATCCGCCCTGCGACTATCAACCCCTTTGCGACTAATTAATTCAGTGACACGAATTGAGCGAAATTCATGAGTGACCCGTCACCCTCAAATTCAATTGGAGACGCTGGCAGCCTGTCTGCAGTAATCCGCCGCAAAATACTCAGCGGCGAGTATCGCCATCATGAACGCCTGCCCGCAGAGCGCTCACTGGCAACGCAATTCGGCTGCTCCCGAGGCACCGTGCGCGCCGCAATGAACAAGCTCGAAGAACTTAATCTGATCGAGCGGCGCATAGGCAGCGGTACGTTTGTCAATCACCGCGCCTTTGCCGATGAGTCTGAAATCGCCAATCTCACCAGTCCGCTGGAACTGATCGACGTTCGCCGCGGCATGGAACCGCAAATTGCACGCCTGGCGGTTATGCATGCCACGGCCGTGCATCTGGACAAACTCGCAAACGCCCTTCATAAAGCGGAAGAAACTGAAAATGAAGGCCCCGAGGCGTTTACCCGCGCTGACCAGGCATTTCATTTAACGCTGGCGGAATGCACCGACAATTCACTAATGATCTGGTTGTGCCAACACATTCATGACGTTCGCTCGCACCGACAGTGGAGCACCATGAAAGACAAAATTCTCGGCCCTACACAAATCCAAATTTACAACCAACAGCATCGGCAAATTTTTGATGCGATTGTCAGCCGCGATATTGATGCTGCTGCACAGGCAAGCATCGCACATCTCGACAAAGCAAAGATCGACCTGATTGGAGCGACTCCATGAACATGCCACACGGCCTGCCCTCCGGTGTTAATCC
>CALHCI010000141.1 GCA_937931165.1 uncultured Granulosicoccaceae bacterium | reverse complement strand
ATAACGATCATCAGTTCGATGAGTGTGAAGCCTTTTTGAGCTTGCTTGTACATATACCTGTCTCCAGAGAAGTATAAAGTAAACGTTTAAAATATATTGAATGAGCAATAGCCCATCGATGTGTTTATCGCCAATTCAGTTTGAAACTGTACAGCCGGGTTGGAGACGTCGTACTTAATACGCCATGAATATGGCGCTGAGATGTGAAAATTGTTTTAGAAAGAGCGGCTTAGGGTTAAGTGTGAGCGAAGTCTGGAATTTATGAAAAACCTATATTAGTTAGGGTGCGCAAGCACTCGCATTACCCGCGAATATTGCCAAGAATCCGAAGATCCGGATGTTCCGGGTCTGCTATCTGCAGTTCTCCCACAGTTTTAGCGGCAAGTTGCCTGTTTCCAAGGGCAAGGTGTGCCCTGGCTAACAGTGACAGTCCGTCCGCTGAGTGGCGAGTGTCCGGGTAGATTTCCAGCATGGTGTTGATGCGATTAACCACGGCTACCATGGCACTTCTTTCAAAGTAGTACTCCGCAGTGGCGAGTTCGTGCCTTGCCATAGCATTTCTCAGGCGTTCCATACGCAGTTTTGCATCGGGCACGTATTGGCTGTCGGGGTATCGATTGGCCAGTGTTGAGAAATCGCTGAAGGAAAGGCGCAGTGCGGACTGGTCCATGCGATGCAGTTTTCGTGACACCAGATTTTCGAGCAGCGAGCGGCCCCGGGTGAAATTCGCCAGTCCCTTTAGGTAGTACGCATAGTCGGCCTTGTCGCTTTGCGGGTAGAGTTTTAGAAAGCGATCAATGGCGGCCAAAGCACTCTGGTGTTCGTTTAATTTGTAGTAGGCGTAGGCGATATCCAGACGAGCCTGTGCGGCGTGTTCGCCAAACGGGTGGGTGGCTTCAAGATTTTCGAAGTTGCTGAGCGCGGTCTCGTATTGTTGCCGGTCCAGCAGGGTTTTGGCTTTCAGATACATTTGATCCGCCGATTCAGCGTCGTTGCTTTCGACGCTGAGATTTGCCGGCAACGGGCCTGGATCGTCTTCTTTTTTCAGGCCTGTGCTGCACGCGCCAAGGAAAACCGACAGGGCCAGCACGGAGAGAACCGGTTTCATCAACTTGTACTCGATATAATAAGAGCGGAACGGGCATTATATCGCCCAGCGGGCGAGTATCGCCTTGCCATCTAGTCAGTCTGGGAGCTATCCGATTACCGAGAAAATAGAATTTATTGTTGCCGACACTGATGCCGGTCGCCGCATTGATCAGGTGCTGGCAGAGGCGGTGAGCCAGCTGTCACGCGCCAGATTGCAGGCCTGGCTTAAGGACGGAACGATCACTGTGGATGGCGAGGTGGTGGCGCCGCGCCTGAAAGTACGCGGTGGTGAGCAGGTTTCCGGGCAGCTGCCGGATGTGGCGACCAATAGTGATGAGGTGCTGCCAGAGAACATTTCCCTGGACATCCATTACGAGGATTCGGATTTGCTGGTAGTTAATAAGCCGGCTGGTCTGGTGATGCATATTGCGCCCGGCAACTATACCGGGACGCTGCAAAATGCGCTGCTGCACCACGATTCGAACCTTGCAAATATTCCCCGTGCCGGAATAGTTCATCGACTTGATAAAGACACCTCTGGTTTGGTGATGATCTCAAGAACGCTGGCGGCTCACCATAGTTTGGTGCAACAACTTCAGGATCGATCCGTTCACCGCCAGTACGATGCTGTGGTAATTGGTGTGCCGGTCGCTGGCGGCACAATCGAAGCGCCCATCGGACGGCATCCGGTTGATAGAAAAAAAATGGCTGTTAACGAACGTGGTAAACCTGCGATAACGCATTATCGAGTCGCGGAAAAATTTTCCCGCCACTGCCACATTAGAGTAAAGCTTGAAACCGGACGTACGCATCAGATTCGTGTTCACATGGCCAATATGCGCTATCCGTTAATTGGCGATGATGTTTACGGGGGGCGAAGACAAATACCCGGAGGCGTCGGGGATGACGTTAAGGCCGCCGTTATGAGATTCCCGCGGCAGGCGTTGAATGCCTCGGAGCTTGGTATTGAACATCCGAAAACCGGAGAATTTATCCAGTGGTCTGTGCCTCTGCCTGACGATATGCAGCAGCTGATCAATACATTAAAAACAGATGCCGGTAATGACAGATAATTATGTAGTACCGCAATGGCCGGCACCGTCGAATGTACATTCGGTGAGTACTACCCGGCTGCCTGGTGTGGGTGAGATACCGTTTGATCGTTTTAATCTGGGAACTCATGTTGGTGATAACCAAAAAGTGGTGACAGAGAACCGTGCATTGTTGCGGTCTGAATGTGGCTTGCCAGGGCCGCCACAATGGTTGAATCAAGTACATGGTATTGATGTGCAGTATGTAGCGCAGGTGACTGATTCGGTGCCAACGGCCGATGCGGCCTGGACTGATCAGCCAAATTGTGTGCTTTCAGTGATGACGGCCGATTGTCTGCCGGTGTTGTTGTCATCCCGGACTGGAAGCTGTGTGGCCGCACTCCATGGTGGTTGGCGTGGACTTGTTGGCGGTATAGTGGAAGCCACCGTTGATGCGATGCCAATCGACAATCCTGACGATCTGATTGCCTGGTTAGGTCCCGCAATTGGTCCGCAACACTTTGAGGTGGGCGCCGAGGTAAGGTCTGCTTTCACTGACAAGAGTGAAAAATTCAATCATTGCTTTGTGGCGACTGAAAAACCGGATAAGTATCTGGCCGATATTTTTGAAATCGGACGCCAGTGTTTGCTGGCCATTGGTGTGAAGTCGGTGTTTGGGGGTGGGGTGTGTACATTTCAAGAAAAAACACACTTCTTTTCACATCGACGGGACGCCGGAAAAACCGGCAGAATGGCCTCTCTGATCTGGATCAAACAATAACTATTGGTAGTTGATTTATCGTCGTATAACCGCATTTTAACTACCATTGAGATAATTATTCAGGGGTACATCCAATGCGAATGGATAAACTAACCAGTAAATTCCAGCAGGCGCTGCAAGATGCGCAGTCGCTGGCGGTGGGACGTGAGCATCAGTTCATCGAGCCTGCCCATTTAATGATCGCCTTTCTTGACCAGCAGGGTGGCAGTGTCCGGCACTTGCTGACCCAGGCGTCGGTTGATGTGAACGGGTTGCGGTCGGCACTTGGCAAGACCATCGATCGCCTGCCGCAAGTTAGCGGCAGTGGTGAAATGCATATTTCCAAAGAGCTTGCGAAGCTCTTAAACGCCACCGATCAGTTGTCGCAGAAGAAGGGTGATCAGTTTATTTCCAGTGAGTTGTTCGTACTCGCTGCCATGCAAAATAAGAACGGTGAATTGGCGAGACTCGTCGGGCAATTCGGTGGTGAGGCATCACGTATAGAAGAAGTTATCGAGAGTATACGTGGTGGGCAGTCGGTGTCAGATCAGAATGCAGAAGAGCACCGACAGGCCCTGGAAAAGTACACGATTGATCTTACTGAACGTGCAGAGCAGGGCAAGCTTGACCCCGTGATCGGTCGTGATGATGAGATCCGCCGCGCCATTCAGATTCTGCAGCGTCGTACCAAAAACAATCCGGTCATGATTGGTGAGCCGGGCGTGGGTAAGACTGCCATTATTGAAGGGCTGGCTCAGCGGATCATAAAAGGTGAAGTACCGGAAGGTGTGAAAGGCAAGCGGTTGTTGTCTTTGGATTTAGCCGGGCTTATTGCTGGCACCAAATTCCGTGGTGAATTTGAAGAGCGTTTAAAAGCGCTGCTAAATGATCTTAGTAAACAAGAAGGTCAGGTTATTCTCTTTATTGATGAAATCCATATGATGGTCGGTGCAGGAAAAGCCGAAGGGTCTATGGATGCCGGTAACATGCTTAAGCCTGCGTTGGCGCGTGGTGAGTTGCATTGTATCGGTGCGACTACGCTCGATGAGTATCGTGAGTATATTGAAGAAGATGCTGCACTCGAAAGACGTTTCCAGAAGATTCTTGTGGATGAGCCGAGTGTAGAAGACACCATCGCTATCCTTCGTGGTCTTAAAGAGCGCTACGAAGTGCATCACGGTGTCGATATTACTGACCCTGCGATTATTTCGGCGGCAACATTGTCTCACCGGTACATTGCAGACCGTCAGTTACCTGACAAAGCAATTGATCTGATTGATGAAGCCGCCAGTCGTATTCGAATGGAAATCGACTCCAAACCGGAGGCGCTGGATATTCTTGAGCGCCGTATTATTCAATTGAAAATAGAGCGCGAAGCATTGTCCAAAGAGGAAGATGACGCTTCGCGCAAGCGTCTGCAGGAGCTTGATGACAAAATTGCCGGTAAAGAAAAAGAGTACTCTGATCTTGAAGAAATCTGGAATGCCGAAAAGGCCGCGGTGCAGGGGAGTACGCATTTAAAAGAAGAACTGGAACGAGCCCGGGTTGATCTCGAAACGGCTACCCGTGCCAGAGACTTTGAGCGTATGTCAGAGTTGCAGTACGGGCGCATCCCGGAACTTGAAAAACAGCTGGAATCTCAAAGTGAGCAGTCTGAAGAGACCGAGTTTCAGTTGCTTCGCAGCAGTGTCTCCTCTGATGAAATTGCCGAGGTGGTGGCGCGCTGGACCGGAATTCCTGTCAGTAAAATGCTGGAAGGTGAGCGTGAGAAACTGCTGCGTATGGAGGAAGAGATTGGCAAGCGGGTGATTGGTCAGACTGAAGCGGTGACCGCTGTCTCTGATGCGGTGCGCAGGTCCCGTGCCGGGCTTGCACCTCCGGAAAGACCTAACGGATCGTTTTTGTTTCTCGGCCCGACCGGGGTAGGTAAAACCGAACTGACCAAGGCGCTTGCTGACTTCCTGTTCGACAGCACCGATGCGTTGATAAGACTCGATATGTCCGAGTTTATGGAAAAGCACTCCGTTGCAAGAATGATTGGAGCGCCTCCAGGGTATGTGGGTCATGAGGACGGTGGTTACCTGACTGAAGCTGTGCGGCGGCGACCTTACTCGGTCATTCTGCTTGATGAAGTAGAGAAGGCACATCCGGATGTGTTCAATATTCTGCTGCAGGTACTGGACGATGGTCGTCTGACTGACGGGCAGGGCAGGACGGTAGATTTTCGTCACACGGTTATTGTGATGACGTCGAATTTAGGTAGTCATGTGATTCAGGAAAAGGCTGGTGCGGCAAACTACGATGAGATGAAATCATCAGTCATGGAAATTGTCGGTACACACTTCAGACCTGAATTCCTCAACCGGATTGATGATCTGGTGGTTTTCCATCCACTGGAACGCGAACACATTCGAAAGATCACTGGTATTCAGGTAGCTCAGCTTGCGAGGCGATTACAGGCGAATGGCATCACCATAGAGGTGTCAGATGCAACGCTTGATTTGCTGGGTAACGCCGGGTTCGATCCGGTTTACGGGGCACGTCCACTGCGTCGAGCGATTCAGGATCGGCTGGAGAACCGG
>CALHCI010000140.1 GCA_937931165.1 uncultured Granulosicoccaceae bacterium | reverse complement strand
CCCCGACCACTCTCAACTGCCCGAATACCGCTCGCCTCTGCAGTACAGACAATGTCACTGTGTTATAGATCAGAAAAGCACCGACCAGTAACGCAAGCAAGCTCATGGCCAGCAAGTTGGTATGAAAAGCACTGGTCATTTGCTGCAGCGCGTTGTTGCGTCTTGAGGCTTCCACCAGATTTAACCCCGGTGCGATCTCTTGAAATTGTGATCGTAATTGATCCAGTGCGATCTGATCATCGACCACCAGATCAATCCGGCTGAGCTTACCTTGCATAGACAACAGCGTTTGTGCAGTAGCAATATCTGCCATCGCCATAGAATCGAATGCCGGTTGCTCTTCGGTATTAACCAGATTCACCAGCCTCAGTTGATGGCTATTACCGGCAGCCTGTACCTCCAGTGTGTCTCCAGGCGCTACACAGAGACGGGCAGCCGTGGCACTTCCCAATACAACTGCACCGGGTTGCATCAATACCAACCGATCACGGCCTGACACCGACTCACCACTGTTGCTTTGCAGATTATCGAGCTGATTACGGAACATCGGTTCTGCGAACAGATCTACTCCTAACAGCTGAAGTGTTTCACTACCGCTACTGCCATTAATAACGACAGAGCCTTCCACCAGTGGCGCACTGTTGCGGTAACCAATCTCTGTACGCAATCTTGTGTACACGGTTTCATCCAGCCCGCCGCTGCCTGCAGTTACCTGATGAGTCGTGCGGCCGGTTATAGAATCGAGCGACAACGCAAAAGCGCGCTTGGCACTCTGGTTTGCAATATCGACACTAAACACAACCGCCACCCCCAACGCCATGCCGGTAAGCATCAGCACCGCTTGCCACAGGTGTTGACGCCAGTAGCGCCGCGCACACCTCAATAGCAGCAGCCAGACAGACCAACCCGACTGTGTGCCCAATTGTGCGAGTTCATGCGATTGGCTACCAGGCAAGAGACTGACTCTGCGAAGATCCACCCTCAACCACGCCACCGTCAACCATCTGCACGATCCGGTCTGCAGTTTTTGCTACCGCCTGGCTATGGGTCACCATCAACACGGTCTGATTGGTTTCGTGGGCAATTTCGTTGAAAAGCGCCATCATCTGCCCACCGGTTTCTGCATCGAGGTTGCCGGTATGCTCATCGGCCAGCACCAGTGCAGGCTTGTGGATCATGGCGCGGGCAATGGCAATGCGTTGTTGCTCACCACCCGATAACTGGTCTGGGAATGCATTGGCGCGATCCGACAGCCCTACCCGCTGCAGCATCTGCCGGGCACTGGTTTCAGCCAGTTGCGGGTTGAGCCGGTTTAACTGCAGTGGCAGAGTAACGTTCTCAAGCGCCGTCAGGGTTTGAATCAAATTAAACGACTGATAAATGAACCCGATGTGCCTGCGGCGAAACAGCGTCCTCTCGTTTTCTGACAGTGCATGCAGCCGCACACCATCAATAGTGATTTCCCCACTTGCGATGGTATCAATGCCGGACACCACATTCAGCAGCGTCGATTTGCCTGATCCGCTCTGACCGAGCAGTGCCACCCGCTCACCCTTGTCCACACAAAAAGACACCGATCGCAGTACTTGTTGGGCGGATTCACCGCTTCCATAGATTTTCTCGACTTGATTCAGGACAAGAAAGTGCCCGGATTTACTGGGATTCGATGGCATAGAGTCAGTGATTTCCGGATTCCGGCAGTGATAACAGTACGGCATACTGCAGATTGTGGATTGCGGCACGCCAAATCAGGGAATATTACCGCAGTCCACTGGTAACAACATGCTGGTTTGTTTTTGCCGAAGAACGATAATACCCATCAACAGGGAAGCTTATATCCCTGACATCTCAGGCAAAACACAAGGACGACAAGGATGGCTACTCTCATCGCGAACAACACAGTCACGGACAAACTCACTTCTACGGAATTGAGCGACAACAACACGCCTATTGGCACAGGCATTACGGATCGAGTCAAATGGATGCTGACTCACGCATTGAAGGCCTATGAGATCAATGCGGAGCGACGCCAGCTCGCAAAACTCACCGATCAGCAGCTCAGTGACATTGGCATAACCCGATCGCAGGCTCAAAAAGAATGTGAACGCTCGGTATTCGATTTACCGAAAAGATGATCTCCTCCAGCCTCTGCGGTTAACCCGCAGGGGTTTACCCCTACACGGAAGTTACCCGCCTTCCGGCAATATCACGGGGGTTAACACCTGATACTTTTCAGGGCAACGATTTCTTAAACCGGTATTGAGCGTTGCAATGGATTGGTTGCTCACCGGATGAATCAGTGTTGCCGCAATATCTGCCAATGGCTGCAACACATAAGCCTGTTGTTCAATTTCGCGGTGTGGCAAGGATGCCGTCACCACTTCTCCATAGAGCAACAGATCGAGGTCGAGCGGTCGGTCGTCAAACTTGTTGTCTGTTCGTACCCTGCCATGCTGTTGCTCAATATCCCGCAGCCACTGAACTACCTCTTCAATACTTTTTTCCGTTCGCCCCGCGACTACAGCATTCAGGAAATCATCACCCTGCATGCCCACTGCCGGTGACTGATAAATGGTTGATACACGGAAATCACCAAGCGCCGCGCGCAATGTTTTGATCACTCGCAGTAGATTGCTTTGTGGCTGAATATTACTGCCCAGACTGATGTAAATCAGCGCGCCCTCATCCATTGTGATTGTTCATCACGATGTGGCCCACAGCAGTGGCCAATAACAGAGCACGTCAGTTGAGATTGCCACGCTCAATAATCAATCCAACATCTTTACTTGCGCTGAGCGCACCGGGTTTGTGCAGCGTGATTCGAACCCAGGGGACTGAAAACTCATTGATAACAATAGTCGCCAGATTTTCAATCAGTGATTCCACCAGCTGAAACTCACTTGCTTCAATAAAGCTCACCAGCCGATCGGAAATGGTTTTATAGTTCAACGCATACTGAATGTCATCAGTGGCAGCCGCCTTGCCGATATCGGTAGCCATTTCCACATCAACAGTCACCGGTTGCCGCACTTTGCGTTCCCAGTCATTGATACCGATAATGGTTTCGGCGCGAATTTCGGTTATAAAAATCTTATCCATCACGCTGTGTAATATACATTAAATCCCGGGTTGATTGCGTATTGCAGGCGGACGAGTGCGCAAGCCGAAGTGAACACGACAAAGATCGAAGATATTTTGTAAGGTGGCACAAGCTGAAAGCGCATGTACCAATCCGGTACGCGGCGGATGCACTTTCAGCTGATACCACGCTACTGAATCTACAACGTCCGCCCGCCATCAATCGCAATAGTCTGCCCGGTAATAAATCCGGCATCATCACCACAAAGGTACATCACTGCAGCAGCAATCTGATCAGCAGCACCGGTTTTGCGCAGCGGTATTTTTTCTAACATGCAGGCCTTGGCCATCTCCGAAACACCGCTCTCACCCACAGGCCATAGTATTGCCCCGGGTGCCACACCGTTAACCCTGACTTCAGGCGCACACTCTACAGCCAGTGAAGCTGTCAACATGGATAGCGCCGCTTTCGACGCGCAATACACACTGTGATCCCGATGCACCAGTTTTGCATAGATATCCAAAATGTTGACCACTGCACCCCGTCGGCGCTGTAGCTCCGGCATCGCCGCCTGCGCTAGTAATAACGGTGCAAACACATTCGCATTGAATATTTGCTGCAGGTGATTTTGTGTAATAGCACCGAGCGGTGTAGGAAAAAACTCCGAGGCATTGTTGACCAGTACGTCCAGTCTGCCCCATTGTGCGATGGCAGATGCAATCAATTGATTGCAATGATCCAACTGACTAAAGTCTGCAGACAAACTGATAGCAGAGTCAGCCCGGACATCATTTAAAGACCGGACAAGAAGTTCTGCAGGCTCTGCGGAAGCACGGTAGTGAACCACTACGCGATAGCCACGCTCATGCGCCTTGCGGGCAATTGCTGCACCGATGCGTTGCGACGCACCGGTGATCAGCATTACTCTGTCAGCATTGCTCAATTGCTGACAGAGCAGTTTACAATAAGGCGATAACTAACCGCCTTAGCCAAACATATCTGCAGTGATACCGGCATACCAACCCAGAGACTCAAGATAAGTCGTTTTACGAAGATCAGCGTCTTCACCGGTTTGCGAGATAAATTTTGATGTAGAAGCAATTTTGCCGTCCACTGCTGCGTACTGAGCGCCTACTTTAACACCGTCATCAGTGGCAATAAGGCTCCAACAGGTATTGGAATAACTGGCCGGTCCGACTTCAGCACCGGTCAGATCACCAACAATGGCAGTTGCCGCCACTTTGGCCTGGCTGTTGGCAGAAAAGCCGGACTTAGGCATTGCCCCGGCAATACTCGCATCACCAATGACAAACACATTATCATCAACGGTCGAACGCATTGATCCGGCATCAATAGGACAAAAGCCCGAGTCATCCGTTAAGCCTGAGGCCGCAGCAATAGAGCCCGCCTGCTGACCGGGAACAACATTGAGTACTGCGCCCTGGAACTCATCAAGATCAGTTTCTACTGTCCCTGACTTTGCATCGACGTTGATAATACCACCGTGCACATCGGGACCGTACCATTCAATCATGCCGGCGTAGTGCTTCTCCCAACCTTCCTGAAACAGCCCCTGCTTCGAGAA
The DNA here is from genome assembly GCA_937931165.1 of uncultured Granulosicoccaceae bacterium. Lineage (GTDB taxonomy): Bacteria > Pseudomonadota > Gammaproteobacteria > Granulosicoccales > Granulosicoccaceae. The sequence continues at coordinate 6,191 of CALHCI010000140.1, read as the reverse complement.
CTTTGGTTTGGGATCGAGAATAATAATTTTGCTGTTATCAAAACCTTTGGTTTTCAGCATATGAGCCATCATCGATACACGCTCGTATGGCCCCGGCGGGCAGCGATACGGATTTGGCGGAGGTACCATGACAATATTTTCGCCATCTTGCATCGCATCAAGTTTGGCTTTCAGCAGCTCAGTCTGAGCACCTGCCTGCCAGGCATGCGGGGCCATTTCTGCATCGGCTTCCGAGTAACCCGGTACCGAGTCGTATTTCAAATCAATACCCGGCGAAACAACCACTCTGTCGTAAGCCACCGAAGAACCGTCTTCAAGACTGACCATTTTGCTATCGAGGTCTACGCCAGTGGCAAACCCGGTAACCACGTTAACGCCCGCTGCCGCGAGTTTGTCGTACCCATGGGTGATGGAGTCGAACTCTCTGAAACCGCCAAGATACAAATTCGAAAAGAAGCACGTGGTGTAAGTGTCTGATGCAGTAATCAGCGTCACATCAACAGCACCGGACATCGCCATGGTACGTGCTGCTGTCGCACCACCCGCACCACCGCCAATCACAACCACTTTTGGCTTGGCCTGCGCGCCAATGTTGAATGGCAATGCCATAGACGCGACGCCTGCGCCCAGGATCGCGTTGAATTGTCGACGATTAATTTTTTGCATGATAGCTCCCCCAGAGCGTAAAGACCGCCAAGCCCTTATCCAAAGGCCCGGTGCTACTTCGAAACTATAAGCGAATCAACCCGGCGAGATAATATGCATAAAGGGATAGAAATCATCGCTAACGGGATTGAACTTGCATGCTACTGCATGCCGGGCAAAGTTGCACGGTAGTTGACCGGTTTAGGCCCAGACAAATTACGAGGGCAGATTACTAGGGCAGATTACGAGCGCAGGTTACGATTGTTGAATCCAGCGCTGATAGCCGTCAGTCTGTCCGTTTTTGCCGTCTTCGTAACCTGCGGTATAGTCTTCGGTGACTCGTTGCTCTTCAAGCGCCGGGTTGCCAAGTGCTCCGCTGGCCCAGCCATGGCAGTATGCATCGGAGACACCGGCCTCATGCATCGCTTTTAATGTCGAGTGGTATAGAGATTGTTCCATTCCGGTAGCCTAACTCACGGCGAAACCTCAAGCATATATCTCTTATAGGATAGATGGAAATAAACTCGCAGAAAGCAGATTTGGCTGCACAACGCCGGAATGCACAGGTGGTTAATGTCAGCGCCAGACGATCCTGAAGTCACTCTGCTGCCGAGCGGAAAGCAGTTTGTCAGCCATGCACATTCAAGCGTGCTGGAGTCCGGCTTAAGCGCAGGTATCGCACTTCCGTATCGCTGCAGCAACGGCAGTTGCGGTGAATGCCGTGCCCGCGTTGTAAACGGAGAAGTCGAGCAAATACGCTTTCACGATTACACAGTAACCGCCGCTGAAAAAAATGCAGGCGTGCTATTGCTGTGCAGCCATCGCGCGCTGACACCACTGGAGATCGAGGTATCCGAGGCAACCGTTGCCGAAGACATACCACAACAGCAGCTAAATACGCGCATCTGTCACACCGAAACCCTCGGTAACACACTGGTAGTGCGACTGAAAATACTACGCGGAAAAGCCCTGTGGTACCTGGCTGGTCAATATGCCCGTATCACGGTTCCCGGGTGTACTCCTCAACTGTTACCCGTTGCCACCTGCCCCTGCGAAGCCGGTTATCTCGAATGTCACTTAAGCACAACCCAAAGCGACTTATGCAATGCGATTATGAGCCTGAAAAAGCGTGAGCGTATTGTGGTCGAAGGGCCTCAGGGAAGCTTCACTGTAGACGATGCCACTTTGCACGGGTTTCATCATGTATTTATTACAACGGACGAGCACTTTGCAGCGGTGAAACCGATGATCGAACATATCATTGCAACGGAAGTCGAGCCTCGCTGTACCCTGCTATGGGTTGCCTCAAATCACTATAAGAACAACCTGTGTCGCAGCTGGGCTGACGCGTTTGACTGGTTTACCTATCAGGCTCTGGCAAACACCAAGGCTGTCAGTTCGGAACTTTCCACGCTACACAAGGGTTCCCCAAGCCCGCTTAAAGTCTATGTAAGCGCTGCAACAGAAGCACGAAACCAACTGGAACAGCAACTACTTTCCTGTGGCATCAATGATTGTGTAATCGATACCACCGAACATCAGGTATCCCGACCAAACAATCGTTGAGTAGATTTTGTTATCTGCTCAGTGATATCCGGCGCATCAATCTCAATGATCTGATCAATCACCCAGCGATTGTCCTGATCATCACCCATAATATCCAACACCTGATGTCCCAGGTAGCGAAAAGCTGCGTAGCCGGGCTCGTGCTCCTGATAGGTAAACTCTGCATAGTTTTTAAAGCGCCGGTTTAACAGCGCGATGAACGGCGGTATATAGTTACCCGGGCCGGCAATATCACTGAGATTTTCCTGCATATGCCCGGCGACTTTATTGCACAGTTCATTGATTAACCGGGCACGGCTGTCGTCATCGACAAAAGCATGCGTTAGTCTGTCAATGTGTTGTATCTGAAAGGCAAGTAATTCACTGATTACACCGATTCGTTGCTGATCAGAGTCGTAACGAAAATCTTCTGCATGCAAATTGATTGCACCGTTTAGCGCGTGCCGCCACAGGATAAACGCCAGAGCGCTGGCCTGATCATCAGCAGATTTTTCACCAATAACATCACGATTATCCCGCTCGGGGGTTGAATTATGCCAACGATCTCTTATGCGACGACCCGCCAATAGCGTTGCTCCGGTTTTTTAATTCATCTGATGTTAACCCGCTCCGGTTGATTCATAAAGTGCTGTCACAATGCTGCGATCTGATGTAATTGACCGTGGTATGCTTTAAATTATGGATGCGCTGAAGTCCCAACTGATTCAAAACGTGCAGTACAACTGCGACATCTCGGATGCCCGTTACGCACGTGATTACTCAATGTGTGTATATCTGTTGCGTATGCAGGAACACTACCGGTGGAAAAACGCCATTCCACTTAACTGTGCTGTCAAAGGAGAAACACTCGGCGACTGGGTACGTGAAACGGAAGACTACTGGGACACCATAGAAGAAACCGACTTTCAGCCGGTAACAATCGGCAATCAATCTTTCGATCCATTCGACACAGATAAGATAAACCGCGCACTTGCTCACTGCTCACCGGCTGACTCTTCGCTGGCATACACTGCAGGTATCGGTCGCCTTGGCCAGCCACACTTCGTACTTGCAGAGTGTGTACAGCGCAGCACCACGCCTTACCCGCAAATGGAACTCGGACAGGAACTCGCACGGGACTCTATTACCATGCCGGCATTGAGCCGCGATGGCACCATTATCATCCGGCATGACAGTATCAAGAGAATGCTGTGGCAAATGATTGCTGAATGGCGCTTACGCAAACCCGACGGTCCGATGGCACGGCTGCTGACCCATTACCAGATTAATGACAACCCGTCAGACGCAAAAATCACGTCAACCGCACGAGATCTAAGCACCCTGTTGATACAACACGAACGCGGTGAAATTATGGCAAAGCAAATCTCAGGTAAAAACTATTTGCACATGCTAACAACCTTACAGGGTAAACCGGCAGAGGGTTATATTCGAGCGGTAGGCGATTTACTGGCAGACTCACTTTCGACCTGGCCATACCTTGTAGAACAACAGGCTGGCGCACACCTCGACTTCTGGCTGGCAGGATTACAAGGCATTCGCGAATCAATCCTAAAGCCCACAGCAATAGCTGAGAAACTACTCACCAGTACCGATCGTTTGCAGGAATTATCACTGCACATAGAGCCAGAGCAAAAGCGCTGGGCATTCGTCGCACAACAACTGATCACATCTTTTGAGCGTGACGGAGCACGCTTTGACTATAAATCAGTGATTCAGCAGGCCACACGGTTAAACCCATGAATGACTTCCGGGAAATTGCACCCGCCACTCAGATCTACGTCGCCGATAACGCACTCAACGCAGCGCAGTGCACCGAGATCATTAACCGCTTTGAAACTGCCACTGATGAACAATACCAGGGGCGCATTGGTCAAACCGAAGATATAAATACCGACATTAAGCGCTCCACAGATCTGGTCATTAGCGGCAAGCCTCACTGGAAAGATATAGATCAGCTACTGTTTCAATCGCTCGCCACCGGTATCAGGTTTATGCGGGCGAACCACTCGTTTTTTAATGGCAGGTTTAAAGACTTTGGCTACGCTATTCAGCGGACCAATGAAGAGGAGTTTTTTCACTGGCATGTGGATGGCGGCAGCCACTCATTCAGTGACAGGCAGCTGGTTGCTATCTGGTACCTGAATAACGTACCCGGCCCCGGTGGCGAAACAGAATTCAGATTGCAGAATATTAAAATCACACCAGAGGCTGGCAAGCTGGTGTTGTTTCCGCCGTTCTGGACGCATGAGCATCGTGGGGTGACGCTTAGCAAAGGGGTTAAATACATTGCGACGACCTGGGTGTTATTTGCCTGAGACCGATTGGATGCGCGCCACTTATCCACCCGACGTTTTCAACGTGACACCTGCCAATGAAAAACTTATAGCCACACCATGATGACGATCAGGGTTAAGTCCCCGGGAATCTGCAGACTTACCGTAGGGTAGATAAGCGGAGCGCGTCCACCAGGCAACCTTATCGAAAAACAAAAATACAACACAAATCGACACCACCATGCTAAGCAAAATAAACCACATACTAAACGCCGACGATCTCACCAGAATAAACGAGCTTATTACCGCCGCTGCCTGGCAATCCGGGAAACACAGTGCCGGCTCTCATGCTGCAGAGATTAAACACAACGAAGAGATGGATCAACGCTGCGAAAGCTGGAAGGCCATCAACCAGTTGGTGGTTACCAAGCTCTATCAACACCCGGAATTTCAACGTGCTGCACTACCGAATAAAGTATCGGCAGCTTTTGTGTCACGTTACGGCAGCGGCATGCATTACCAGCCACACGTAGATGACCCGGTAATGGGCGGTGCTTCGGGGCGGTATCGCAGTGACATTGCGGTAACTGTATTTCTCAACGATGCCAGTTCATACGAAGGCGGCCAATTGCGGATACACACCCGCTTTGGACCGGTTGATGTCAAACTCAATGCTGGCGCTGCAGTGGTATACCCCGCTTCAAGCCTTCACGAAGTCACGGCAATTAGCGCGGGGCAAAGGCTTGCTTGTGTTCTATGGGCGCAGAGTCTGGTCAGGAGCGCAGAACAGCGTGAAATTTTAAGCGACCTTGACGAGGCCAGGCAGGCTTTGCATATCTCCGCAGGTGCTGCACAGGTTACCGGCACAGTTGATCGGGCTTATACCAACCTGTTGCGCATGTGGTCAGAGGTGTAAACTTGAATTTAGTCGTAGTGTTTGTGATAACTACGACGTGCTCCGGCCCGCTGAACAATCACCCCCATCACATTACTTAGATCAGCCGCAACATCATCCGTTGCAGCATACAGCGTGTTAAGCGGTTGTAATTGCCAGCTATCGTGCGTCTTTTTAAGTTGCCGGAACAGCACATCTTTCGCCCCCTCTACCAGTACATAACTACCATCAGTGGCGCGACCAGTCGGATCAATAATGATGATACAGCCACGCCTGAACTCAGGCTCCATGCTGTCATCGAGCACTCTAAGCGCAAACGGCTCTGCTTCAGTGCAGGTACTGGGTTCATCCGCTACCTGCGCTGACGACGGCGCTTGCTGAAAGAACTTCAGCGTTTTTTCAGACATGAATCAGTCTTTCATTCGCCAGGGCATCAGTACGTCTGCAAGTCCGACTCCCCACGCTTTAACTAAACCCATATCGTCCATCCGATGGTATTGCACACGCATGGTAAAAGCACTGCCGATGACAATAGATATTGCGGCAATAAAAGATCCAAGTGCCAGCGTAGAAATCCCGCTGATGGATTGCCCCACCGTACAACCCAGCGCCAGCACACCGCCAAACCCCATCAGCAGTCCGCCGGTCAGGTGGTTCACCATATCACTGCGATCAGAAAAAGTTTCTATCGCAAAGGTGCGGCTAAAAATTGCATACAGAAAAGACCCTGCGATCACACCGAATACGATGGCAATGCCGAAGTTTATTGTCGCCCCGGTGAACGTCATCAGATAACTCAGGGTGTTACCGGT
>CALHCI010000139.1 GCA_937931165.1 uncultured Granulosicoccaceae bacterium | reverse complement strand
ATCACTACAGTTCGGCGGTTACATAAAGCCCAGCTGTTTATATATAGCGCTTTCGGATCAACATAAGCACTGCAAGTGTCAGCAGCAACGGCAGTGATGGAGCACCTGTGCCTGTCCGCGTCGTGCCTTGTGAAGCGTTTGAATTGATATTGTTGTCAGGCGGCGTGGTGGATGGCGGGTTTTGCTGCGGAGAATCAGTAACAACGGACGCCACCGACATTTCAATAGAAATATCTGTGGGGTTATCGCTCACGTCAATGGTGTAGCTTGACCCGAAATCGGTGCTGGTGCTGTACTCCCTGAGTTGTCCGCCTTCAAGCCACTGATGTTTAATAGATACCGGACTATTGTTTATCGCGGCATCATCAAGCACATGTGCATAAATGCTTAGCGTGTTAACTGCGGGATCGCCTGAGTATTTCAGGTATACCGCGTCGGCCGGTTCATCCAAACGTACTTCTGCCCGGGCATTGGTGTGCCAGTGCTGCATATCTGATGGCAGGCTGGCTGAGTAAAACTCGTCATAAGCAAACGGCAGGTCTGCGGCATAGGCCATGGTAAAACGTGTTAATGGTGCAGATTCAAGCTGATAACTATGGTAACTCGCTCCTGCTGAAAACCACGCAATTTTACTTTGTGGCGGTGCCGGAACTGACACAACAAACGGTCCGCTAATTCGTGTGGTGGTGGAGTCCGGATCAAAGTTTTCCGGTTCTACCACAAGATGGTTAAAGAATTCACTACGGTCTGATGTGTCCGGGTTTATTTCCATTACCCGCGTTGGTAATCCGTAGTGATCGCCGGTACGAAATTCCATTTGATTACTGCCGAGGCGCAGTGAAGGTAGCGATGCCGGTGCCAGTTGCACCCAGGTAGTCATTTTAAGTGAACGCAGTACCGCCGAACCCGGGGTTCCCTGCAGTGCGACCCTGAAAAGATAACCGTATTGCCCGGCAACTTGTCGTGTCAGATCCATGGCAGACCCTGTTACCGGTTGCCAGGTGATGCCGTTGTCCAGTGAAATACTGAACGTTGCTCCGGAAGCATCGACTTCAACAACAGATGCTTCTGTGTCGTCTGCGGTAGTGGCGGTATTACCGACCAGTGGCACAATGACATAAGGTGTTCTGACTTCAAATACCGCGAAGCCTGTTCCCGCTTCAAGCAACGTTAACCCGTTAGCAGATACCTCAACATTGCCGGCATCGTATACACCATCTGAAAAGTCTGTGGACAGACTGGTGAGGTTGGGCTGATAGACATAGCGACCATTGCCATGGGTATGTTTTGAAAACGTTTCGTGTTTGGATTTAGGTCCTCGCGGTGGTGTTTCAATAATGTCTTTTATAAACTGTTCTTGTTCATGGTTGGCGTGGTGCAGCCAGCGCCCGCCCTGCGGTTGCCACCAGCGCGTAAACGTTTCACCCTGCCGTAAAATAAAATCCATGGTGTGTCCGCTCTGGTGCGTACCATAGCGATAAAGCGGAGCGCTTTGTTCAAAAGCCTCTTTGACATCGGGTATATAATCGAGCGGGAAAAATTGCGGCGCATTGGGTTGATCCCATAGTGCGGCGTTGTATTGTGATTCTTCCATAGACGCCAGCGTGTTGTCGCTTTTACGGAAAGCTGCGCGTAAATCCAGATCCAGAAGATGCCAGTCATTGTTGTAGAAAACTTCTGCGGTAACATGATCGTTCCACTCGAGATCAATGGTGCGGGCGTTACCCAGTCCGGCTTCCTGCCAGATACCAGCCATCACCGGTCCGAACACATCGCAGTAACCTATGCTGTAGACGTTGATCAGTTTTACCGGATCGCGAACCAGACTGTATTCGTAAAGTGATTCGTTGCCCTCAAAAGCGCCTGTGCCCATTGGGTAAAGACCGGTTTCATAATCCGTGAGGTAACTAAACATCTCCCACGCTTTTTGATCGCCTTGCTGATTTTGCCAGCGAGAGTAGCTGGCAAATGTTTTCATGCTGTAGGCATCGGCGTTGTGCTCAGACACAATACGCGGCGCATAGACTCGCGCATGAGCAACAAAGCTGATGCTAAGTGCAACAATGAGGCTTAATACTGAGATTAGTGCTCGCATAGAGATCGGGGGGTCCGGTAGAACAAGACAGCATATCTAAGAACACAACAGGTTGATATACCGGCGTATCCGGTATGAGCGAATCAGTCTTGTGTGGGACCTTTTTGTGAGCTATGTCAGATTTAAAAATGCAGAAAAGGCATCAGTGTTCGGTACTGGCAGTTAATCCGCTAATAAATGCAGGTCGAATGTTAGACGGTCGATCAATCAGCCCGTGCCCTGGTCCATCGCCGTGATCAATATCATCGGCATTATTCCGTTCTTTTTGGCGGTGCGCGACAATCTCATTGTATCTATTACTTTTGGCATTCTATACAGCGCAACGTACTGTTGATGGTAATTTGTATATTTGATGGTGGTGGCATTTAATACCGGTAAAACGGAGGAAGACAATGAGCGCCAGAGCGTTATTAGCAACCACTATTGCAGCGGTATTATTTCTTTCAGGAGTCACGGTGCAGGCAGCTAACCGGATTGATACCCAGTTACCCGGAGCGCCTGAGCTGGCAGCTTACGGTAGTTACACTGTCGGGGTTCGAACCTACGATGTGGTGAACCCGGGCCAAATTGATATTCTACAGCTCGATAACGCCGAGCCTCTGCCTGATCCGCTGCCGCTTTATGATCGGCCATTAACGCTTGAAGTGTGGTACCCGGCTGATGCAACGGCCACTGGTAACACAACGTTACGCGCTTACCTCAGGGACGGCGTCACTGAGGTTGATTTACAGGGCAGGGCAATCAGGGATGCAGCGGTGGTTCAGAATGACGGGCCGTTTCCGCTGGTGATTATCTCGCACGGCTATCCGGGTAATCGTTTTCTGTTGTCGCATCTTGCCGAAAACATTGCGTCTGACGGGTTCGTGGTGGTCTCCATTGATCATACGGATTCCACCTATCGCACGCAGGCAGCATTCGGTTCAACGCTGGTTAACCGCTCTCTTGATCAGATCTTTGTATTAAACGAAATGGAAAGCATGTCAGCTGACAGCGGCAGTGCTTTATATGGTTTGATAGATATCGCTAATTCTGCTGTTGTCGGTTATTCGATGGGTGGGTATGGTGCGGTGATTACCGCTGGCGGCGGGGTGACGCAAACCTCCATCGACTATCCATGGGGCGCAGCCCACGGGCAGCTGGCCATCCATAAAGCCGGCAGTGTGAGCCATCATGCACTGCTCGACGCACGTATTCGCACTGCGGTTGCTTTTGCGCCATGGGGGATGAGTTTTGGGTTCTGGGATGCCGAAGGGCTTGCCGGAATAGGTGTACCAATGTTGTTTGTAGCCGGTTCTGAAGATGATGTGTCGGGTTATGAAAACGGCATTCGAGCGATCTGGGAAGGGGCAACCAGTGTTGAGCGCGCATTGCTTACCTTTGATAATGCTAACCATAACGCCGGTGCTCCCATGCCGCCTCCTGCAGAGAGCTTTGTGTTTAATGAAACGCTCGGGTTTAATTTGTCCGAACACTATGGTGATGCCGTATGGCATACGGAGCGAATGAATAATATTTCGCAGCACTTTGTGACTGCATGGTTGCGAAAGTATCTGAAGGGTGATGGTGATGCTGCGACTTATCTTGATCTTATCCCCGACTCCAATGATGGTGTCTACGATTTAGTTGATAGTGTGCCAACAGAAACGCACACTTACTGGAAGGGATTTGCAGATCGCACTGCCAAAGGCATGCACTTTGAGTGGCTGCAGGCAACCGGTCAGTCACCGTTGTGTGATTACACCGATGCCGACAGCAACGGTGGCTGGGGCTGGAACCCGTACACTGGCAGTAGCTGCCCGCCAGTTGATGTGGTTGATAATTGTGATTATTCGGACGCAGATATTAACAACGGATGGGGGTGGGATCCGGTACTCGATACCAGCTGTCCGCCATTATAGGTTGTCGGCACCGGTAACTATTCTTAAGGTTTCGCCCTCCATCGTGAAGGGCGTGGTGTTTATGCGACAGGGGAGGGTACGTGACCAGGTTGTCTTGTTATGGCCATGTGCTCACGCCATCAAGCGGTAGCTTTTGCCCGTTAAATCCCTCGCCTTTACAGTAGCCGTCACCGCTGCTGACGTAGTAATACGCTGGTACTGAGCGGTAACCCGCCAAAGCTGCCTGTGCCGCAGCCTGAGTCGAGTAGGTAATTCCCCAGGTGGTTAAGTAGCTGCGCCAGTCAAGATCGGTAGTCACACCCAGTGCAATCAGTAACCAGTCATTGCGTGCAATAGTTTTAGCTTCTGCGAGACTGTATTGGTCCATACCAAGTTTTTGTTGCATCGCTGCCCACTGATCTTCCGATGACAACGCACGGGAGAATTCTCTTTCGACAATATGCAGACGTGCCAGTAAATGCCAACCGTCTGTTAATGCACCGTTGTCCTGTGCTGTCATCATCATCTGAATAATCATCGCTGCACCCTGGGACCAGCCCATGGTGTCCCACAGGTTTTGCTGAATGTGCGATTGTGGGTCGTCACTGGAAATACCCGTCTGCAACACAGTAAACATGTCACTGAATGGCAGACTCTGGCATTCCGGATCACCACCGGTTGTTTTGTAGTATTGTGATTTGGTGTAGTACGAATAATGGTTGGTAGAAGCGTGGCCGGGCCAGCCGTCAAAGCGCAGCCGCGTTTTTTCAAGCCCGTGTCCGAGTTCGTGCAGATCTCCGTGCCCGAGCGGATCATATGACCAGTAGGCATCGTAAGGATTGCCACTGCAACCGTAACCACAGGTTGCCTGGTCGGCATTCATGTGCTTTACCTTGTCTATATTCTCAACGCTAAAGCCTTTGTTGGCAGCGAAGTCATGTATTTCTGCAACGGTATCGATACCCGGGCCCTGAAAACCTGCCAGCACATGCGGAAAGTTGTGCAGATAGTCCATGGTTGCTATGGCCAGTGATGCTGCACTGCCCCACTTTGCGTTGTTAACGGAGTCCCGCATGTTGGCAAGCGTTGAGTGTACTTCGAAACCGGGCGTAGTGAGTTCTGCCCAGTCGTAGAGGCCTGCATTTAGTTGTTGTGCAAACTTTGTATCGTCCTGCGTGCCACCCCAGTGAGGGTGTTCACCGGCATTGCGAAAGCTTAGTGTGACCGGGATGTCGTTGCTGTCGAATGCAAGCTGAACCGGTCCCCCGTACGGGGTGGTTAATACTAAGGTGTCGCCGGATTTGATCGTGATTTTTGGGCTTTGCAGAAACTTCGGGCGTTTGTAACCGTCAGTTGCCCACTGATGTGTGGAGCCTGATCTTTGGGTATTGACAAAGATTTGTACTGTCACGTCCTGTTGATCAGTTCTGGTGATCGTAAGTGGTTGGCCCGGTAACGCATAAAGACCGGTCGAGCGAAAAGGCTGCTTGCTATCGATAGAAATCGTCTTGTCGATCGGTGCAATGTGAGTAAAGTCGCTGCGACTAAAGTTACCCATATCCGGTTGAGGCGGGTTAATATTTCTTGAGTAGTACACCGCATGATCAGCAAAGTAACTCCGAAGAAAGGTATTGTCATCGGTTGCAATTTTATCCATTGGAAAGACAACGTCTTGCCGCAGATGATCACCGGTGAGTGCCAGCAATTTAGACACGGTGTGATCGTTACCGATAAAAATATGCTGATTTTTATTGTCCAGCGTCTGCATGATTGACCGCACAGCGGTGGCTCCATTTTCAAATTCGGTAGTCAGTCCTTCAACCTCAGTACAGTTTTCACCATCACACTGACCCCAGTCAAACCCGTAGTCACGAGCCCGCAGGTGTTCCAGCATTGTATTGATTGCAGCGATGTTTTGAGGCGTTTTACCAATGTGACTGGTGATGTCAAAGTCGGACAATTGCAGGCGTTTCCAGTAATTGTCCCACTCATAGCTAATGGCTAACTGATTAAGTAGTGCGGTACCCAGATCTGTGATGCCACCGTCGTGATGCAGGTATAAAACCGGTATACCGTTTTGCATGGCGTTATTCACGGTTGCTGCAATATTATCTGCGATACTGTTTTCATTGAGTATCTGGGAGATAATCAGTAAATCGGTTTCTGCCGTCAGGCACTGATTAAGATTGATGTCATCACAGGTGTCTGCGTCGTTATAGCTAACAGTTGCAGTGATATTGTCATCAAGCCACTGGCGCGTAGCTGTTTCATCGGGAAAGTAGTAGCTGTCGTCCATGTGTGCGATGACAATATTCATCTCATCGTCAGTTGCCGGGTTGGTAAGCCAGTCAATGGCATTGCGCATAAACCCGTGCATCTGCAAGCTCACCAGGTCTGCATTTCTATGGCTGTTTCTCATCGGGTTGCTGCCAATTGCCATATACCGGGCCGGCTTCTCACCGATAATCGCAATACTCTTTTCGTATAACGTGTTGCTGTCTGTGGTAACGCTGTTGGTAAACAATGCGGTGGTATTAATGCCGTAAGTGGGGATCAGCATGGCGGCATCATGCGTTGGGTCCCAGCTTATTGCGGTAAGACTGTCTGCATCGGGTGAGTTGTCGCTTTGCAGTGCAAACAACTGCTGTAAGTGTGGATTGAACCGGTTTCGTTCAATCTCTATCTGATCAATGGTGGCGCTGATCAGGTCATCGCTGTTTTCAACCACCAATGCATTGCCGGTACGCAGTGCAACAGCTACCGGCGATTCTTCCGGTGCGGTGTTCTGATCGGCGTTGTCGGTATTGGTGGTGCCAGCAGAGCCAGGAGTAGAGTCAGGAGTAGAGCCAGGAGTAGAGCCAGGAGTAGAACCAGGATTGTCGGGAGTTTGAGGGGATTCGGAATCGCCTGGTCCCGTTGTGCCGGATTCAATGTTGGTACCGGTTGACGTGTCCTGCGTTGGTGTATTAGGTGTTGAAGCGACGCCCGATACTGGTGAGGTGGTGCTGTCTGCGCCACAACCGAGCAGCAAAATGCTAAGCGTGACTAACGCTCCCGGTGTGAGTCCGTGTAAACCGGCCATACTTTTCCGTGCTTGAAGCAAAGGGTTCGTATCGACCGGTCATGCGAAATACTGAGTGACAGACTATCTGCTGTGACGGGTGTACCGACACGGCTGTGGAGGACGTCTAAAAAAATCTGTCAGACTCTCCAGTGGCCGGTTTTTTTGTACGCTCGTCCGGTTACAACAAATATCGCGAGGTATGGACTTACTGAAAGCGCCCCAGTCGCTGAAGTACTTCGATATCGTAGCCATCGGGGTCTTTAATAAAAAAGAAGCGCGCCAGTGGTTCACCATTGTGGTTGAAGTCGACAATGTCTTTTGGCTGGTAGCCGAGTGCGGTTATTTTTTTGTGTTCGGCATCGAGATCATCTACACAGACTGCCAGATGTCCGTAGCCGTTGCCCAGATCATAGGGTTCTGCCTGGTCTTTGTTGACCGTGAGTTCGAGTTCGAAAGTTGTCTCATCACTGCGTAGATAGATAAGCGTGAAAGTGTCGAAATCGATTCGATCAAATACCTTGAGATCAAACGCGTTAGCGTAGAAATCTACGGAACGTTGTTCTTCGAGAACACGGATCATTGAGTGTATTGCTTTGGCCATGATTTTCCCGTCGGTGGCTTTAGTGAGGTTTGTAACCTGGTCGGTAATGGAGTACCTGGTTAACGTTTGTTCGGTTTTCTGTTACTTCGCTAATAGAAGGTTGCTGGCGTATTGCTATCCCGTGATATCTATCGATACTTTTCCTTTAACGTTTCGATTCATCACATAATTCAATGCCGTCGCCGTCTCATCCAGTGTGAATGCCCGGTCGATCTGTACCGATACCTTTTTGTCTTTATACCAGTCAAAAAGAGTGCTCATGTTGTCTGCGAAGACAGCGGGTTCTTTCTGGGTAAACGTTCCCCAGAACACCCCGACCAGACTGAATTCTTTGACCAGTGCAAGGTTTACCGGCAATTTTGGAATAGCCCCTGATGCAAAGCCGATGACCAGATACCTGCCGTTTCTTTTCATCGCACGTATGCCTGCGTCAAATAATTCCCCGCCAACCGGATCGTAGATGACGTCGGCACCACCGTCGGTGTGTTGGCGGATGGCGTCTTTCAGGTTTTCGCTGCTGTAGTTGATCAGTGCGTCGGCACCATTGGTTTTAGCCAGTGCGAGTTTTTCATCGCTGGAAGCAGCGGCGATGACTTTGGCACCCATCGCTTTACCTATCTGTACGGCAGCAATGCCGGTTCCTCCGGCGGCGCCGAGAACCACCAGTGTTTCTCCGGGTTGCAGGTTGGCGCGTTGTTCCAGCGCGTGGTGTGCAGTGCCGTGAGCCACCAGCAGGTTACAGGCTTCGGTTGGCGGTATGAAATCGGGGACTGGAATAACATTGTTAGCAGAAATGGCCAGTTGCTCTGCAAACGCACCGTACTTTGGGCTGGAGCAGATGACTCTGTCCCCTGCGGCGAAGCCGGATGTCTTGTTGCCGGCCTGCAGTACTTCGGCACAACATTCCATACCCGGTACAAACGGCAGCTCCGGTTTGGCTTGATACAGCCCCTGCACCAGTAACCCATCCGGGAAATTCACACCGGCCGCCAGTACCTTCAGTAGTAATTCACTATCTGTAATCTGTGGTTCTGGTACCGACTCTACGGTTAGTTGATCAATGCTGCCATAGTCGCGACATAAAACGGCTTTCATAGATTGGTTCCGGTATTGGCTTTGTGCCCGAACATATGAATTGGACATATGAATCGGGCATATGAATTGGTTTATTTATTCGGGGTATCTGATTGGGCGATTTGTTTTGCCATCTTTGCCAGTGGTGCGACAAACTCATGCACTTTTAGTGATCGTTCACTCGATGCGTTGCCTTCCCGCCCGCGTTTGGCAACGCCCTGCAGAATGGCAGCCAGTCGGTAGACGCTGAATGAAAGATAAAAGTCCCAGTGTTCAATTTTCTCTATCCCCATGCGCTCACAGTAACTGTTAACAAATTCTGCTTCGCCGGGTATACCCAGTGCGGTTAAATCTTTACCCGATAATCCCGACATGTCACCGACCTCTGCCGGCATGCGTTGTTGCATACAGTGGTTGGCCAGGTCAGCGTACGGGTGGCCGAGTGTTGAAAGCTCCCAGTCCAGTGCCGCGATGAGTTCGGGCTGCGTGCGGTGAAACATCAGGTTATCGAGGCGAAAGTCGCCGTGCACCAGTGAGACTTTGCCATCGTCTTCAGGCAGCCGTTCGTGCAGCCAGCTGATCATCCACTCCATGTCGTCAATGGTGTGGAATTCGGATGCCCGGTACTGTTCTGTCCAGCGCTTTAATTGCCGCGCATAGTAGTTACCCGGCCTGCCAAAAGAGGCAAGTCCGTGTTGTTCGATATTGACGCTGTGCAAGTCTGCCAGTACCTGATTGACCGCTGCATAGATCGCAGTGCGATCCGTTTTGTTGACCTCCGGTATTGCGGAGTCCCAGAACGTTCTGCCATCTTTGTGTTCCATCACAAAGAAAAGTGAACCGATAATGCTTTTGTCTTCACACAAAAGCAGCATTTCAGGCACAGGTACGGTGGTGCTTTTCAGTGCGTTCATTACCCTGAACTCGCGGTCTACCGCATGTGCAGATTTGAGTAATTCTCCGGGTGGCTGCTTGCGCAATACATAGGTGCCGGAGGCGGCCTCTATTTTGAACGTCGGGTTTGACTGACCGCCACTGAACTTGGTGGCGGTAAGCGGTCCGGTAAAGCCGTTGAGATGTTGTTGCAGGTACTCTGCAAGCACTTGCTCATCGATGCTGTTAATGCCGTCGATCATGTGTACTTCTTAACCAGGTTACGACCAAGCTGGTTGATATGTACCTGATCGGGTCCATCAACAATTCGCACTATACGTGCGTACAAATAGCTGTCTGCAAGTATGGTGTCCTGACTGACACCGGCAGCACCAAACATTTGTATAGCGCGGTCTGTGACTTTGCACGCCATATTCGGTGCAACGATTTTGATCATCGCAATCAGCTCTTTGGCTTCCTTGTTGCCGTATTTATCCATGGTGTCGGCGGCCATTAATGTAAGGAGCCTTGCCTGTTCTATTTCGCAGGCTGATAACGCAATTTCCTCACGAATTTTACCTTGCTCACTGAGTTTTTTACCGAATGCCACGCGTGAATCGGCGCGTTCACACATCATTTCCAACACGCGTTGGGCACGGCCGATCAAACGCATGCAATGATGTATGCGACCCGGGCCAAGTCGCCCCTGGGCAATTTCGAAACCACGCCCCTCACCGAGTAACAGATTCTCAGGCGGCACCCGAACGTTATCGAAGATAACTTCTGCATGTCCCTCAGGTGCGTCATCGTTACCGAATACCTGCATGGGTCTTACGATATTAACGCCGGGTGTGTCCGTAGGTACCAGTATCATTGACTGCTGTTTGTGACGGTCCGGGTTGTCCGGATCATTCTTGCCCATCACAATCATAATTTTGCAGCGTGGATCACAGGCACCCGAGATATACCACTTGTGTCCGTTAATCACATACTCGTTGCCGTCTTTAACAATACTGGTTTGAATGTTGGTGGCATCACTGGAGGCAACGGCAGGTTCCGTCATGGCGAATGCCGAGCGTATTTCACCTTCCAGTAGCGGCGTTAGCCACTGTGTTTTGTGTTCTTCGGTGCCGTAGCGTGCCAGCACTTCCATGTTGCCGGTATCCGGTGCACTGCAGTTGAATATTTCACCGGCAAAGCGTGAGCGCCCCATCAGTTCGCACAATGGCGCGTATTCGAGATTGTTCAGGCCAAACCCGTAGGTGTCTGAGTCGGGCAGAAAAAAATTCCACAGCCCTTCTGCTTTGGCTTTGGCTTTTAGTGCTTCCAGCAGCGGTGGAATAGACCAGCGATCCTCTGCATTATCGATAGACGCCTGTAATGCTTCCTCTACCGGGTAGAGGTGTTCCTGCATAAACTGATCAACCTTGCCAATCAGTTCTTTGGTTTTTTCGGAGTGTTCGAATTGCATGGGGCTCTCTTAGTCGAAAAGCAGCAGTATCAGTTTCTCTGCTACAAAGGCGGGTTTAGGGACATCTTGTATCTCCATCTCGGCATTGATGGTGGCCAGTAGTCCCTGGGGTTTTTCTTCTACGTTAACCACGGATAAATGTACTCTTACTGCCGAGCCACTCGGTACCGGTGTGAGGAACCTGACCTTGTTAAGCCCGTAATTCAGTACCGTGTGCTCAAAGACATGTTCACGAGTTAACTGTGCTGAAAAATACGATAGCAGCGATAAACTTAAAAATCCGTGCGCAATTGTGCCGCCAATCTTTTTTGTAGCCGGTGCCTGCGGATCAATATGGATAACCTGATGGTCAATCGTGGTATCGGCAAATGCATCAATGCGGTTTTGATCAACGACCAGCCAGTCGGAGGTGCCGAGTGGCTTACCGTTAAGTTGCTGCCAGTGACTGACCAGTGATTGGCGTTCCATAATTGTACTCTGGTTTATGTAGGCTGGCTTAATCAGCTTTTGTTCTTTAATCAGCTTTTTTTAGGAAGCGTTCGAGGTTTGCCTTGAACTCCGGTGTTTGCATCAACCTGCCAAACTGCTCGCCTTCGCGCTCGATCACTTCCAGCATTTCCTGTTTGCGTGCGTTTAACAATTTTCTCGACGTGCGCAGTGCATCGACAGGTTTGGCGCTGAGTTTTGCGGCTACACCGTTGACTGTTTGATCAAGTGCGTCTGAGTCAAGCAGCTGATTGACCAGTCCGAAACGTTCAGCATCGATGGCAGATAACGGTTCACCCAGCAGTAACATCTGCGCAGCACGGTGGCTGCCCAGCATGGCCGGAATAGTTTCAGAAGAGCCGAATTCAGGACACACGCCAAGGTCAGCAAATGGTGCATGAAAGCTTGCACCATGGCTTGCGTAAACCAGATCACAGTGAAATAACAGAGTGGTGCCAATACCAATCGCTGCACCATCGACACTGGCGACTATCGGTTTTTCACTGGCCAGCATCGCTTTCATTAATAAAAACGGCTCATCAAAACGGCCACCACCTTCGGTCAGTGCTGCAGCAAAGTCACCAATATCGTTGCCGGCGGTAAAAATGCCCTGTGAGCCTTTAATAGTAATGACACGACAGTTGTCATCGGCATTGGCGTTAATAAAGCCTTCGGTAAGCCCGCGATACATTTCCCGGTTCAGCGCGTTGAGCTTGTCCGGGCGATTCATCGCTATTGTGCAGATGGCATCCTGGGTGGTGCTGGTAACGACTGACATGCTTATGCTCCGGTAGACAGTTGGTTCAGGTGACCGAGGCTCTCGCGGTACTCTTCACCCAATCGTTTGCAAAGTTCTGCAACAGACGGGTTGTCGTCAATGTTGCCGACACCGTGTCCGGCAGACCAGATGGTTTTCCAGGCTTTGGCATCATCGAGTTCTTTGCCTAAGTCGATGTCAGGATTTGTGGCTGCTTCTATATCAATACCGTTTGCGGTCAGACTGGCGGCGAGAAAGTTTGCAGGAATCCCCGACACTTTTGGTGTGTATACGATATCTTCGGCGGTAGCCGTTTGTATCATTTCCTTGTATTCCTGTTCTGCGCGGCTTTCTTTAGTGGCAATGAAACGGGTGCCCATATAGGCGAGATCAGCCCCGGCTGCAATAGAGGCCAGTACCTGTGCACCGGTAGAGATGGCACCGGACTGAATCACACAGGTGTTAAATTCGCGTTTGATCTGTTCTATAAACGCGAACGGATGCAGTGTGCCTGCGTGACCACCGGCGCCGGCGCTGACCAGAATCAGTCCGTCAACATTGGCGGAGATCGCTTTTTCTGCATGCCGCATATTGGTGACATCGTGAAACACCAGCCCGCCATAGCTGTGAACTGCATCGACCAGTTCTGAAACCGCACCCAAAGATGTAATGACAATGGGGACTTGTTCTTCGACAGTCACTTTCAGATCTGCTTCGACCCGCGGATTAGTCTTGTGTACGATGAGATTGATACCATAGGGGGCCGCGTTGCTGTGGGCTGACAATCGTTCTTTAATTTGATGCAACCAGTCGCGGTAGCCGTCTGTGGTGCGTTGGTTGAGTGCCGGAAAAGTCCCAACGACACCGTTAATACAACATTCAGAGACCAGATCCGGTCCGGAAACCAGAAACATGGGTGAAGCGATTACCGGCAGCGTCAGCCGGTTGGCAAGTTGTTGGGGCAGTGGCATGGAGTTTCCGCAGTCAATGTGCAGCGGTCAGTATAAATTGTCGCGGTGCAAACAGGTAGCGGCGATAGCGGATAGTCAGTGTCGTCGCGGAGGCAGCTGTTGATTCACATTGCGTTGCATTTTCTGATTCCACTGTCAGTCGCCGGTTTGTGTTTCCGCACGCTGTTTTGGCGGGCTTATCTGCTGATGCTGGGCGGTATGGTGATCGATCTGGATCATCTGCTTGCCGACCCGATCTACGATCCGCTGCGCTGCAGTATTGGCTTTCATCCGTTGCACAGCAGCTTTGCTATTGTTGCCTATGTCATCTTGCTGCTTGCCTCACTGCCGCACAGTTTTGCAGAGAAGTGCTTTGGAAAATACCGGTTGTCGGTGAATTTGCTGTCGCTCGGTTTGTTAATCCATATTGTGCTGGATGCGAGTGATTGCGTCTTTTGATGGCAGGGTATCTGCAGTATCAGTCAGGTTAAACCAGTGAAGGCGACGTTTTGTTCGCTGGTAACTCCTCTCACTCTGTCAAACACCAGCATTTGAAATCTGTGGCTCGTTCTTATCAATCCATGAAATACGAACGGCGCGATCCCGAAGCGGATCGGATTCGCCGTGCCGCCAAGAAACGGATGATCAGTGCCGAGCTTGAAGATTTTCTGCGCTATCTGAATTCACCCTGGCATATTGTCTGGCGCAACATACTGGTTGGCCTGGCTCGGGGTCTGGGTGCGGTATTTGGTGCCACTGTTGTCGTGGGGCTGGCCATTTGGGTACTGAAGGTTTTCGTCGATTTGCCACTCATTGGTGACTATGCCCGTGATTTTCGTGATCGTGTAACCGAGGTGGCAGAAGAAACACGCTACACCGATGACTTTGCACGATTGCAGTCGACCATGGAACGGATTGATCTTCGTTTAAAAGAACAGAACGAACTGCTTGAGTCTTTAAGAGACCGGTAAGTCGTATCTTATCATCACCACCTCTGATTAAACCGGTCTGCCAATGCAGACCGCGGTTTTATTGCTACAGTGACTAGTGCGTCATCAGCACTGGCACCGTCATACTGTTGAGCAGTGTTCGGGTCACGCCACCAAACGTATATTCTCTGAGCCTGGAATGACCGTAAGCGCCCATGACCATCATATCAGCACCGGTATCTGCAATTCGTGATAACAGTGTTTCTGCCACTGGAACTTCGTTTCTGACCATATCCTGCGCTACGACGTTGATATTGTGACGAGCCAGATGCTCTGCCAGGTCTGCAGTGGCAATCTCGTGTTGCGTGCTGTCTTTCTTCACCACAGAAACTATGTTTACCGCCTCTGCGTTTTGTAAAAAAGGAATCGCGTCATGTACAGCACGGCTGGCCTCGCGGCTATGATCCCACGCGACCAGTATTGATTGTCCCATAGTGGGGCGACTACCAATATAAGGTATGACCAGGACCGGTTTGCCGGTGCGCATAATCAGATCTTCAGTCAAAGCTGTGTCTGTTGTTTCGGGACTGTTGGGGTTGTTCTGTTCACAAATTATCAAGTCACTGACTGCCGCCTGTGCAAACAGACTCTGATAACCGGTCACGCGATCCGCAAGGAACGTGCATTTGCCTTCGCGCAGCACAACTGCCTTATTAAATTCCTGTTCAACCTGCTGCATGTGTTCTTCACGCTGTTGCTGTATGGATTCTATAGCGACTGTGCCCATCACATCACCGTAGTACGCAAAGTCCATCGGACGTTCTGCATAAAATACCCGTTAAGTGCGCATCGAATCGATCAGTAAGATCGAGTGCTGCCTGCAGGCGATGGTTTAACTGAGTTGAATGATTAAGTGTAACGAGAAGGTCTTTCATCGTGGTACTCCTCTGTCCGGGTTTGATCTGAGTATGTACCGCGGGTTAGTCGGTTAGTTTGATGAAGATCAATTGTCAGGATTGATATTGCGGATGTTGGGGTGGGGTGACAAATGTATGAGCCCCGGCGGGGCATCCGCCCCAGCGTCCAAGCGTTGTGAAGGGCTACCGTTCAAGACTCATACTGATATCAAGCCATGCCAAAAGAAATGCTATAACACACGTGTTTCGCTATCGTTACTAAGATAGAACTCACTGTGTGACTACCTCATCACAAACGGATTAGCCATCGGCTTGTCGGACGTATTAATCCAGGTAGTTTGTGTACGGGTATAGTCGGCAATTGAATCCATGCCAGCTTCACGTCCATAGCCGGATTGATTAAACCCGCCAAACGGTGCAATGGGTGAAACTGCTCTATAAGTATTTACCCAGCAAATACCGGAGCGAATACGGTCAGAAACACGATGAGCAGTTGCTATGTTTTCGGTAAATACACCAGAGCCCAGTCCAAAGTCTGAGTTATTGGCCAAAGCAATCGCTTCTTCTTCGGTATCGAAAGGCAGCAGTGACATCACCGGCCCAAACATTTCGACCTGCATGGTTTCAGTGTCGGGGGACTGACACTTCACCAGCGTTGGATTGAAATAATGACCTGACAAACCTGATGGTCTGCTGCCACCGGCAAGAATCTCGGCCCCTTGCGTCTGTGACTTTTTAAGAGTTGCTTCGATAAGGTTTACCTGTGCCAACGTACAAAGCGGACCGAGATGAGTCTTTGCGTTCTGAGGGTCACCGACAACTATCTGTTTGCTACGTTCTGTAATCTCCTCTGCAATCGTGTTAAAAATACCGCGCTGAACAAATGCTCTGGACCCTGCCACACACGATTGACCCGAGGCACCGAAGTTACCGGCGATCAGTCCGTTGACGGCGTTTTCGATGTTAGCGTCGTCAAATACAATAATCGGTGACTTACCACCGAGCTCAAGCGAGGTCACTGCAAAGTTTTCGGCGGAGTTTCTGATCACATGGCGCGCCGTTTCCGGGCCACCGGTAAAGGCAATGCGATCGACATCGGGGTGCCGTGTCAGTGGAATAGCGCAGTTTTCAGCGTCGCCGGTGATGACCGAGACAACGCCATCCGGAAAGCCTGCCTGTTGAATTAGTTTTGCGAATTCAAGCATCGGTGCCGGTGCAATTTCGGAGGCTTTTAATACCACGCTACAGCCCGCAGCCAGGGCGGGACCCAGTTTGGTTGCAGTAAGAAACATCTGTGCGTTCCACGGTACAACGGCTGCCACCACGCCGATTGGTTTGCGTTTGGTAAACACATGCATATCAGGTTTATCAATCGGCAGAACCGAGCCCTCTATTTTGTCGGCAAGGCCTGCAAAGTATCGATAGTAGTCACCCACGTAACGGGTTTGCGCAATAGTTTCTGAAGCGAGCTTTCCACTGTCTGTGGTTTCAACCCGTCCAATGGTTTCGGCCGCGTTGTCGATCAGATCGGCGAGCTTGTACAAAAGCCTGCCGCGTGCGGTTGGCAGCATGTCCCGCCACAGCGGGTTGTCTAGTGCGCTTTTGGCAGCGGCAACTGCCGCGTTTACATCTTCTGCAGCGGCACAGGCGAAAGTTGCCCACGGTTGTCCGGTGGCGGGGCTAATACTCTCTAGCGTTTGCTGATCACTGCCCTCGCGCCATTCGCCGTTGATAAACAGTTGATAGTGCGGGGTATTCGTCATGATGGGTGCTCAGCGGGTGGTGGCGCCAGATAGTCAATTGAAGGAGGTTGCCAGTGCGCTGCAAAGGCATGCGCTGCTTCTCATTACACCGTGTTTGTACGTCAAAGGTAGGAAATCCTATCTACCAATTTCACCGGTCGCAAGCTAGTTTTCCTGACATGGAGCTGTGTTGCAGGGATGCGCCTATTACAGACGACTGACAGCTGATGCAACCCGCCGGATAGAAGTCAACAAACCAGAGCAGTTACGGAACACTATGATCAATGTACAAGGATGTAAG
This sequence comes from uncultured Granulosicoccaceae bacterium, assembly GCA_937931165.1. Lineage (GTDB taxonomy): Bacteria > Pseudomonadota > Gammaproteobacteria > Granulosicoccales > Granulosicoccaceae. The sequence continues at coordinate 7,134 of CALHCI010000139.1, read as the reverse complement.
CATACCATTTATCACTCCGCCAAAGTATTGCTATGCCTTGTGCTCGGGTGTTCAGGCTCATTGGCACACGCGGATTTACTACGCGTTATTGCGGTCGACTTCACGTCAAGTGTCGGCACCAATTACACCAAACGGTTGCCCGAGCTGATTGTTGATGAGCTGGTAAACAGCGGTGACTTCGATGTGCTCGAACGCGGTAAGCTCACTTCCCTGGCGCGTGAGCTTAACTTTCAGGCCGGTGCGCTGGTCGACCCCGGTAAGGCGGTGCAGATTGGTAGTATGTCCGGTGCAGAGCTGTTGATCACCGGTAACATCATTGAAAACACCCGCTCAAGTAAAACTGCTACCTCTTACGGCATAAAGTCCACCGTCACCCGCCATTATCTCAAAGCGCGCATTGAGGTAATCGATCTGACCACCGGAAGTAAATTGTTTTCCAACGTTGCTGACGATACCGCAGTGGTGAAAACCACCGGCCTCAACGCGGTTGGCCGGGGGGAAGGTACGCTCGGGCCTAACGTTGCCTCGCAACTGGTGGACGCGATATTAACCAACAAACGTATCAAACGCATGGTTGAGAATGCCGGAGGTGGGGAAGTAGTAGAGCCTGTCATGATCACGATCAATTCTAACCCTGAAGGTGCAGACGTAGAGATTGATGGTGTTTATCTGGGCAATGCTGGTGGAGAGTTTGAAGTAAACCCGGGCGTACATGAGATTCTTGTATCAATGCCCGGTTTTGAAACGTGGAGTAAAAAAGTGAAGGTCAGAGACGGACTGTCTTTTACCGCCACGCTTTCTGAAGCCGTTGATCAGAAAATAGAAATTCAGGTTGAGCAGTAACCGCTTAAGGTCTTGCAATAACGCGGGATCTCATCGAATCGATTTATCTATAAGGAGAAAGCAGTGAGCTACAAGATATTCAAGACAGGTGCCGTGGTAGCGTTCAGTGCCTGGCTAACGGGTTGCGCTGCAGCTGGAAGCCTTGGCACGTTAGGGGCGCTGGGTGATATTTCATCAGTAATTACCGGTGCTACCGGTGCCGGAACCGAAGTGTCCGGTCGCAGTACAGAACAATCCGACTATGCGGGGCCAAGAGCACGGGTAGCAGTATTGCGCTTTACTGACGCCACTGGTGGCAGAGCAACCGGTTATCGCTGGTATTCGCGAGATGTAGGTGACGCGATGTCCCGTAAGCTGACGTCTGCTTTGCTTGGTACCAAGCGCTTTAAAATGGTGCAGCGGCAAAACATGAGTGATCTGATGAACGAGATCAACTTTGGTTCGTCCGGTGCAGTCAATGCAGGCTCCGCTGCCCAGTTTGGTGCCATGGTTGGCGCAAGACTGATCGTGACTGCGGCCATTACAGATTTTGAAGACGCCGGTGGCAATCGGGGTGGCGCAGGCAGTGCCGGTGGCAAAGGACTTCTCGGTGTACTGGGTGGTACCAAAAAGACCTATATGGCGATCAACCTTGAAGTGGTCGATGTGCAGACGTCAGAAATTATTGCCAGTGAGCAGATCGATGCCACGGTGCGTGATGTGAATTTTGGTGCGCTGTTGGGTGGCGGTAAAGGTGCAGCAGTGGTAGGCGGGTTGTCCGGGTGGGATAAAGAACCCAAAGGCAAGGCATTACAGAAGATTATCAATGCCGCCACCAAGTACCTTGAAGACTCAATTCCGGATCGGTACTACACGGAATCTCCGGTTTAATCGGTAAACCTTTCTTGTGTTGGTGGCCTGACATTGGGCATCAACACTTAAAATTTCGTTATACCGTTGCAGTGGTGTTGTGGGAAGACATAAAAATGATTATACGTATTATCGGTTGCATGCTTGTATTACTGTTAACCGCCTGTGGCGGAGGTTCCGGCGATGGAGATGACAGTAACGGGGGGCGTGTGATATTCGGTCGGGTACTCGATCAACAGGCGTCGGTTGCTATTCCCAATGCCAGTGTTATTACATCGCCACAAACTGCGTCTGTACTCACTGATAGTAACGGCCAGTTTAGAATTACAGACAACGTCGATATTGGAAACAGCTATGTTGTCACTGTTTCTGCACCGGGTTACGAGACGGTTTCCCAAACTGTCGCGGTCGCGGAAAGCAGCGGCACCACTGCTGACTTTTTGCTAGCGCCCAGAGCACTGTCAGTCGATAGTAATCTGCTGCAATTCGGTGCAAACGGATATACCGGCCAAATACAGTTGCGCGCGACACAGGATACCCGGTATTCCATTACCAGTTCTCACGCATGGTTAACGGCAAGCCCGGACTCAGGTGCACTGTCTGCTGATGGTGTAGCGTTTATCAATATTCAGGCTGACCAGACGCAGGCCCCGGCTGATCGTCTTACTGATGCCTGGCTGCAGATTACGTCGCAGGATGGTTTATCGCCGGTAGCGGTGAATGTGGTTATTAACCCTCAGCTACTGGCATCAGACGACAGCGATGGTGACGGCGTGCCGGACTCTTCAGATAACTGCCCGTTTGTTGTGAACGCCACTCAGGACGATGCAGACAATAATGGTTCGGGTGATGTGTGCGATGTGCCGAAAATTGTCGACCCTGATCTCGATGGTATCGGTGCCCTCGACAACTGCCCTGATATTCGTAATGCCTCTCAACTGGACACGGACAACGATGGCATCGGTGATCTCTGTGACAACGAAGACAACAGTGCAGAAACCCCGGTAACTGTTGATCCGACGAACCCCCCTACTGACGGTAACAACGGGGTCATCACCTCATTTATTGCTGCACCCGCTATTACGATGATTGATAAGCCGGTTGTTTTCTCCTGGCAGATTACCTCGACTGTCGCCGACAATGCCACTTGCCTTTTGGATGTGAATGGCAATGGCACTAATGACATCACCCTGGATAGTTGCACCAGCAGTAGCACAGCAGTGAATTACTATCTGGCGCCTGGCAGCTATGAACCAGTGCTTACTGTGCGGCAGCCGGATGGCAGTGAGATTGCCCGGACCACATCGGTGACGGTATTGCCGTTGCAGGTGAATTTTGCAGTCGCTGAGACAGTTGAAGCCGGTAACAGATTGCGGTTTGAAATTACGGTTAGCAATGTTTCCCAGGTTCCGGTTAATGACGTAAAAGTCTTATACCGCGTGCCATCCGGGCTTACCTTTTCAAGGTCAAATGATGTGGTGCCTGATACGTTCGGTTGTGGGAGCTGTGTCGAAGGCGATGAGGCAGACTGGACCTTCTCATCTATTCCTGCGGGGGGAGTCGAAACAATAATCATTAACGCATTGGTGCTGGACAGCAATGCCAGTGGTACCACAATCAGTAGCACGGCAGATGTGACTGCTACCGGGTTCTCTGCCACCATAAGTGAAACAGAATCTGTGCTCGTTGCCAGTAACCCTGCCTTAGCATTGGGCGTTGGCGCTTCTCACGATCCGGTGATGGCGGGGCAGGAAGTCGATTATACGGTTAGCGTGGGTAACATCAGTACAGGTAACGTGGATAACATTCAAATCCGTTCAGTACTGCCGCGCGGTGCTGTCGCTAACAACATCAGCGACGGTGGAGTGTTTGATGCAACTACTGGTGAAGTCGTCTGGACCGTCAGTCAGTTGCCTGTACTGCAGACGCGCAGATTTACATTTTCGATGACGGTTCCGGCTACCGTGGTGGCCGGTCAAATACTTACTTTGCGGTCGTCTGTTGTTGAAAACGGTCAAGGCGATGCCACTGCCGCGGTAACGGAAGTCATCAGTGTGACCGCACAACCGTCGCCGCTCCAGGTTAATGTCGCGGTGAAGTCAGATCCGGTGGTAGCCGGAGGAAGACTACATTATCAGTTTACGATAAGTAATACCGGGTTGGTGCCTACGACTAACGTAGAGGTATTATTCAGAGTACCAGCCGGCATTGAATTCTCCCGGAGCACCGACGCGTTTCCAGATACCTTCGAGTGCGGCTCATGTGTAGAAGGAAGTGAAGCGGCCTGGAGCTTTGCTTCGCTGGCAGCAGGTGCCAGCGAAACTATTGTGTTGAATACCACAGTACTCGATAGTGTTCAGGCAGGCAGTTTGATTGATTCAATGTTACTGGTGTATTCGGACAATACGTTAAACGAAAGTACGCTTGTTAATGTTGTTGGTGTTGCCAGTGCACCTGCGTCACAGTTTGCCATGAGTTTATCTGAAGATCCTGTGGTGGCAGGGCAGTCGTTTGTGGCGACGCTTCAGGTAGGTAATATTTCTACCGCCAGTCTCGACAGCACAAGCGTCTCAATGAAAATACCGGATGGTGTGGTAGTGGGGGCAATTTCGGGTTCGGGTACCGTCAGCGGCAACGGATCGGTTACCTGGCCTGCGATAACACTGCCGGTACTGGAAACACAGAGTTATACCGCTACGATGACAGCTGCCAGCGATGCCATCGCCGGGCAGTTGCTCGGGTTTCGAGGTGAGCTCAGGCACAGCGGTGGCTCAGTGCTTGATGTTGCCGCGGAGCAGATTACAACCGTGGCCGAAGTTGCCTCGCCATTACAATTGCAGATTGTTCCTGAACAAACCACCGTTGCTGCCGGTAGCAGGCTCAGGGTTGAGTTCCTGGTGACCAACAACGCTCTGGTACCGGTTAACAACGTCTACATTGTTTATCGGGTACCAGCAGGGGTGTCTTTTTCCAGAACTACGGATGTCGAGCCTGATACATTTGGTTGCGGCACGTGCGTGGATGGTACCGAAGCTGACTGGACGTTTGATTCTTTGCAGTCGGGGGAAACCGGGAAGGTAACCGTTAATTTTCTCGTCAGTGATCAGGTACAGGCTGGCAGCCTGATCGATAATCGGGTGAATGTCACGGCGGACAATATGATCAATACCATTGATCTGTCTAACGTTGTGACGGTCCAGTAGTTCCTGGCTATTCAAGACGATTAACGAAGGCTAATAACACAACAGGCGCTCTCATTTGAGAGCACCAAATCCAGGTACAGATCAAAGATCAAAGGTAAAAGGCCGTCTTTGATAAGACCTGCGCCGTACCCTGCTCAGTGCAATCCTGGAGGCAATAGTACTAAACAGGTCGGCTCGTCGGGCCAGGTGCCCAGCCACGCGCCGAGCCGGGTTTGTCGGCCTGTTTAGTTCTGTTGCCTTCTATAAGCGCCGGGTCAGGTGCCGGTCGTCAGGTTCACAGTGCATACCTGGCCTTCGTAAAATGGCTCACTCCAGATTTCGATCCAGCCCACCGTGCCTTCCGGCACCAGTAACAGTCTCAGTGCATCATTCCGGTGTTGTGACAGGGAATTGTTGTTGTCTGTTGTTGTAGATGGGTTGAAGCTGCCGAGGTCCGGGATATCTGTCGCTTCAATGGGCGTCACGATTGCCTCTTCGCCTTCCCTTCTAAAATAAAGTAATACAGGTTGAGACGCTGTGCTGCGGATGGAGCTTGTATTGGTATTGATGGTAAGCCGGGAGCACAGGCCGTCTGTTGTATTGTCTATGCCTAACGATGTGAGTGCGCGAGTATGATTTATCTCCGGCCATTGCGCAGATGGCCAGAGTGCAGGTGTTTCAAATTCTACATACTGCAGTGTATTGAGTAAGTGCAGTGTTTCAGTGGTACTACCGGAAAAACCATTGATCAGTCCTTTACCGGTTGAACCGTCCGGATAGCGTATTGTGAAAGAGTCGGTTTGATCAGCATTAAAAGTAGTCGCTCCGTACGGGGTGGTGTCCATCCCGTCAATAGTGCCATCACCGTCTGAGTCAGTATCGTACACATTGGCGGTGCCATCGTTATCTGCGTCAACCGGGAATGCGGCGAGCTCATGGACATCGAAGCGGCCATCACTATCACTGTCGGTGTAGTTGTAGCGTAAACCGGTAAGCTCAATGATTGCCTGTTCATCCGGTTGCGGGATAATATGCTCTGCCACAGCCAGGCGATAGATTTCACCATTATCCTTGTTGGCGAAAAACTCAATACTAATTGTATTTGACTCACGAATAAGCATTGCCGGTGTTACGGAAACCGCTGTTTGCTGTTGCCCCGGAGTATGGGTAGATACGACGCTGCCATTGATGGTCAGCGTGAAAGTAATGGTCAGTCCGTTTTGCGCTCTCAATTGTGTGATCGCTTTCGGTTCAAACAATGTTGAGTTGTTTGCTGTAGTACTTATTGTGTCTGAAGTACATCCTGAAATGCACATGATTCCAAAAGCGCCGATGAAATAGCCGGCTTTCCAGTGGTTTGGCTCACAGATAGCTGGTGTGGAAAACTGATAGTCAAGTGAGGAAGTTAACATGCTTATTGCACACCGCTCAGGGTGTTGGGATCACCAGTGTGACATTATCGGTTGAGGTGTTGTCGTTCGAAGAGCTGCTGCTTAATAAAATGGCTCCAAGCGCGATAGCACCCACTGTTAATAAGGTTTTTTTCCACACAGATTGATCGGCACCAGGGGAGATCGTTGCAGAATCTGTTGTTACCGTAGTGGTCGTCGTTTGGTCGGAAGCCATCTGATTGGGTGGCAAAGGAAGCGTGGTATCGATCGGTGGCACTTGACCAATGATTATGTCGCCTCCGCGTTCACCTGCAATATACGGAAATTGCTCTTCCTCAAATCGTTCAAAAACGTGATTCGCCACGCGCGAGCGCAAATGACTAAATACATTATTAAACGTCAGTTGTTTGTTGTTGTCAGATGCGGCACCTGCCAGCGCGTCTGCGAGATAGTAAGAGAAAACTCCATGGCCAATTTCATTGTCTTCCCATGACAATTCTCCGGCTGCAGTACTGTAGATAATCCCCAGTCCTTCGTTGGTGCTGTCGAGCACAAAAGGGTCGTTAGTACCCGGGATAGATCTGGTGGGGCTGTTTCTGCAGGCATCGATAAACATCATCGTTCGTGCGATATCTGATTTTGCGAGTACCTGTTTTAGTTTAGAAAGTGGCAGTGAAGTATTACGCAGTGATGCAGGATCAGTCTTTCCTGTGGCGATAAAATTCATCCCGTCCTGCTCAAAGCCGTGGCCGGAGAACGTGACAACAAGAGTGCCGGATTCGCGCCCGGCACCATTGTCGAGCAGGTTCCCTATACGGTAGATAGTGTCCAGTATGTGGTCCGGGTCTGCGTCGTAGTTTTGCAGCAGC
>CALHCI010000138.1 GCA_937931165.1 uncultured Granulosicoccaceae bacterium | reverse complement strand
ATGGAAGAAGGTATGCGAAATGCAGACTCTGTGAATGATCTCAGACTACGGGTTAAGCTTGACGAGTCAGGTGCGGGTCTTGCCGATGAAGAAGACAGTTCCGGCCTTGAGTTGAAAGACGCGGACGACGATTCGTACAAGCTCGCTTCCTAAATAAAACTGGAAATATAGGTGTTCGTACAAAGGCCGTCAGATTGACGGCCTTTTTGCATTTGCGACATCACCTTTCACTAACTATTGAGTTTCAACGCAGTGCCATTCACAAACACCATCTCGGGTCTGGCTTGAAACGCCCAGCCCTGGTATGGGCTGTTTTTCCCCTGACTTTTCATTGTCTGCAGGGAAAACTCCCAGTCAACATCATCATCCACCAGACAAAGATCCGCTGGCAGGCCTTGCTCAAGCGTGCCTTGTGCAAGTCCAAAGCAGTTTGCCGGACCGCTGGTTGCTCTGGCCAGTATGGTTGGCAGCGGGATTTTTGTGTCCTCGGCCAGCTTAAATAACAACCCCATAAAACTATCCAGTGATGAGGTGCCAGGCAGGCTCTCCGGAAACGGGGTGAGCTTGCTGTCGGTTTCATGTGGCGCATGATTAGAGCAGATCGCATCGATAATGCCGTTAGCAACCCCTTCTCTGAGCGCATGTAGATCTGCTCGTGATCTGAATGGTGGTGAAGTGTGGCACAGACTGTTGAAATCGCTGGTGTCCATCTCGGTTAAAAACAAATGATCAATACCCACATCAGCAGTCACCTTGATATTGTCTTTTTTAGCCTGGCTCACCAGTTGTACGCCGCGGTGTGAAGATAATCGTGAAAAGTGCACATTGGCACCCGTCTGATAACAAAGCTCAATCAGCTGCGATAGCGCGACAGTTTCAGCTGCAGCAGGGATGGCCCGCAGACCGAGTCTGGTAGATACACTGCCTTCATGGGCGACACCATCAGAGAGCCATGGGTCCTGCGGTGCAATAATCAGCTTCAGACCAAAGCCTGAGCTGTATTCCATAATACGTCGCATCACCTGAGTGTTTGTGATCGGGTGATCGCCGTTACTAAACGCAACACAACCGCTCTCTGCAAGTGTGCGCATTTCACCGAGTTGATCTCCCTGTTGGCCGATTGTTGCAGCACCGATGGGCAACACCCTGATACCGGTTGTCGCAGCTGCACGGCGCTTAATCAGTTCGACAATGGCGGGTTCGTCGGTGACCGGGGCGGTGTCCGGAGAGCACATGATGGTGGTAATGCCGTTGTGCAATGCTGCATTCGATTCACTGGCAATGGTGGCAAGCTTTTCGAAACCTGGTTCACGCAGTCTGGCGTAGCAATCGATCAGGCCGGGTATAACCAGTTTGCCTTTGGCATCTATGGTGTTGTCGGCTGCGTAATTGTCAGGCAGTGATTCTTTTTTGCCTACGTGTGCAATGGCCCCGTCGTTGACACCGATGGACCCTTCTACAATCTGGCTTGAAGCTGCATCGATATACCGGCAGTTGTTAATCAGCGTTTGCATATCAATTTACCAGCCCGCTATCTGTACGTGAACCGCTGAGCGATTTTTCGATGTTGCCCATTGCTATAGACATAATTGCCATCCGCGTGGCAATGCCACCGGTTACCTGTTCAAGAATGATCGACTGCGGGCCATCAGCAACGCTTGCTTCAATTTCGACACCGCGGTTGGTGGGCCCCGGGTGCATCACGATGGCATCCGGTTTGGCAAGTTTTATACGGTCTTCGGTTAATCCATAGCTTCGAAAATATTCGTCTTCAGTGGACAACAATGCCGAGCGCATGCGTTCTTTCTGCAGTCTTAGACCAATGACAACGTCAGTGTCCGGCAGTGCCTTTTCAAGGTTGTGTTCAACAGTGACACCCAGCTCACTGATGTTTTCGGGTAACAGTGTTTTTGGACCAACCGCGACAATCTCGCGGGTGCCGAGTATATTCAATGCATGTATTTGTGATCGGGCAACCCTTGAGTGAAGAATATCCCCAACGATAACTACCTTGAGTTTGGCAAAGTCGGATTTGTTGCGCCTAATGGCAAACATATCCAGCATGGCTTGTGTTGGATGCGAATGTTGTCCGTCGCCGGCGTTTATGACACTGACGTGTGGCTCAACATGGCTTGCAATAAAGTGCGCTGCACCTGATGCAGAGTGGCGGACCACAAACATATCGCACTGCATTGCCTGCAGATTCCGCAGCGTGTCGAGCAGTGTTTCTCCTTTACTTGCAGCAGAAACGCTGACGTTTATGTTCAGTACGTCGGCAGACAATCGCTTGGCAGCCAGTTCGAAAGTGGTACGTGTTCTGGTGCTGTTTTCAAAAAACAGATTCGCTACCGTTTTGCCTCTTAGCAATGGGACCTTTTTAGTGGCCTTGTTGTTGACGCCGACAAATGATTCTGCGGTATCAAGGATTTCAGTCAGCCGCTGCTTGTTTAACCCTTCTATGGTCAGAAAATGTTTTAGTCCGCCGTCATCACACAGCTGGATGTCTTGTGTGGCGGTTGCCATGATCGATGGTTTTTTTATGATTGTGGTTGACATGAGCGCGCTTCGATCTCAAGGCTTAGGTTTTCTTGCAGTTTAAAATTCTGATGCGACGACAACTTCAGTTCTGCACCGGTAACATCCGCACAAATGGGCAGCTCACGGCCTTCAGCTCTTGAGATAAGCGTGGCCAGAATGATTCGCTCCGGTCTGCCGTAGTCAAATATTTCATTCATTGCTGCACGTATAGTGCGCCCGCTGTACAAGACATCGTCAACCAGAATAATAATCTCGTCATCAATGGGGAATCCGATTTTTGAAGCGCCTACTTGCGGGTGCAAACCAACACGGCTGAAATCGTCGCGATAAAAAGAAATGTTCAGTTCACCCGGTTCGTCATCGAGCCCCAGTCTTTTATTGAGTTCTCTGGCAACAATAACCCCGCCGGTTTTAATACCGACAATTCTGGGTGTCTTGTTGGCATGCCTGGCGCTTAACAGGTTTTGCAGTTCGTTGCTCATGCTGGAAAGCCAGCCTGCAACCTCGTCCTGGTCGATCGTGCTGTGATCTGCCATGAATAGTTTTCTCAGTGAATAGGGTCAGCCATCCGTGGATGGCCGGTGTGTCAGAGTTGTGTAAACCAGTGATCAAGGATCAGTGCTGCCGCTATTTTATCAGTATCGCCGTGATTGGTTTTGCGGCGCTTGCCACGACGCCGGTTTTCAGCAAGTAATCCGGCCGCTTCTATAGAGGTAAAACGTTCATCACAGCGGTAAACCGGTAACTCGAATTTGCGCGTCAGGTGTTTTGCAAACGCCGCCGAGAGCTGCAATTGCGGTTGCACTGTGTCGTCTTCGGTGAGTGGCAGGCCAACCACAAAGGCAACTGGCTGCCAGTCTTTTACCAGCGTTGCAATCACGTCCCATTCCGGCCGCCCATGGATATTTTTTACTACCTGCAGCGGATTTGCCTGTCGCACTTCAGTGTTGCCGACTGCTACGCCAATGCGTTTTGAACCGAAGTCGAACGCGAGCACGGTGCCACTGATTGTTGCCGGAGCTGATTCCATAGGGTGCCATGGTAGCGGCTGCCGGAGTGGCGAAGCCAGTAAAATATGTCAGGAAAGTCAGACGGTTCAGGCGTGACCGGTATCGTTGGATAACCGCGAAAAATCCACCCCCAGTGTCTGGGCGGCGCTATCAAATTTACTGTCGGCATTTTGCGAAAACAAAATATCAAAATCCGCTTCGCAGGTAAGCCAGGAGTTCTCGGTCATCTCGGATTCCAGCTGCCCCGCACCCCAGCCGGCGTAACCGAGTAACAGCAGGTAGCGCTCCGGCCCGTCGCCCGCGCCAATGTCACTGAGTATCTCTGTTGACCCGCTCAGGCTTATGCCATGACCACCGTCATCAAAGTGTGGAGACGGCGCTTCGCAGGAAAGACGATCGGTCTCGCTGGAATCAAACAGAATAAATCCGCGCTGAGTATCGATTGGGCCGCCTTCCAGCACGTCGGTGACCAGATCAACAGAATCGGTCACCTCTATTTCCAGCTGCTGATAAACCTCGGTAATGGATATCGGTGCACATCGATTGATGACAAAACCGAGCGCGCCGTCTTCGTTATGTTCAAAAACATAAGTAATGGTTTTCTCAAACCATGAGTTAGCCAGTGATGGCATGGACAGCAGAAAGTGATGGCTTAAATTCATACAGCCGGGTCGGTGTTTATTGGTGCGTTGGTGTGTGCATTAACAACGAACAACCACGCTGACATCGTAAAACACATTATTCGCCCAGCCGTTTTTCGATCGCGTCCATAAACATAGATCCGATATCGAGCCCGCATTGTTCGTCCAGTTCACGTGCGCAAGTAGGGCTGGTGACATTAATTTCAGTGACCCAGTCACCTATGACATCGATGCCGGCAAACAGTACCTCGCGTTTCTGCAGCTCCGGACCAATCTGCGCGACAATCTCTCTGTCTCTGTCGGTCAGAGGTACTGCCACACCGGTGCCGCCTGCTGCAAGATTGCCGCGAGTTTCCCCGGCGGCCGGCATACGTGCCAGCGCATGCGAGACCGGCTTACCGTCTACCACCAGAATGCGCTTATCACCCTCGGTGATTTCCGGAATGTAGCGCTGCGCCATAATCTGTGTCTTACCAAAATCTGTCATGGTTTCCAGTACCACGCTCACGTTCGGGTCATTCTCGCGCAGCCGGAAAATTGAAGCGCCACCCATGCCGTCGAGCGGTTTGACAATAATATCACCGTGTTCTTTATGGAATTGTCGCAGTTGCTCGTTGCGGCAGGTGATCAGCGTGGGCGGGCAACACTGCGGAAACCAGGCCGTGTACATTTTTTCATTGATATCGCGCAGTGCCGTTGGATTGTTAAGGACCAGCACGCCGCTGTCTGCCGCTTTTTGCAAATAGTAGGTAGCAAATACGTAGTTCATATTAAACGGCGGGTCGAGCCGCATCAGAATACAGTCCAGATCTGTCAGTGATTGCTCGGAAGCCTCTGCCATTTCGAACCAGTGATCTTCATCGTCAAACACTTTTACGGTGCTGATGGTGGCGGTCGGCTGGCCATCACGCATGCTGAGATCTTCGCGCTCAAAATAATCCAGCTGCCAGCCGCGCTTTTGCGCTGCCAGCATCATTGCCAGACTGGTGTCTTTTTTAACTTTGATCCGTTCGATAGGATCCATCAGAATGCCGATGCGTTTTGTCACGTCTGTTTCCGTCAGTTCGGTATTGGCGGATTGTATCGGCTTTGCGGTCAGCTCGGCGAGTCTATTTGAGTGTGTTCTTTAAGTTATTGAAATGCAATGAGTTAATAATAAATGCCGTAAGCAGGCGGTTGATGCGAACAGGGTGTTGGGATACAGTCCGGAAAGCTGTGAGCAGATGCCGTCACAGACAACAATGGCCAGGTCCGGCTCTCTAATAAAAATACGTTGCCGTCAGCTGATCGCCATCTGGCAGCGACGAGCAGTGTCAAACTTAATCCGGTAGAAACTTTGCGAGTTCTGGTTGTCGACGATAGCAAAACGGTGCGCAGCACCGTGCAACGAATTCTGCACCCGCGAGGAATTGTTGTGCTTACAGCGGTGGACGGCATCGCCGCACTGTGTGTTGTCGAACGACAGGCACCGGATATCATTTTCATGGATCTCATGATGCCGCGACTCGACGGTTATCAAACCTGTCGGCTGATCAAAAAGCACGAGCAATATCGGCAAATTCCTGTGGTGATGTTGTCGAGCAAAGACAGTGTTTTTGATCGTGCCAAAGGCAGGCTCGCCGGTTCTGAGCACTACTTACGCAAGCCTGTTACTCAGCAGGATCTGCTGGCCGCGATCACAGCGCATGTCGAGTATTCACTATGAGTGATGTGGTCACCGCTACGTGGTCGGCACAGGCCGACGAGTTAACGCACACCACCAGCCGCGCGCTGTTGTTTTTACTCGGTAATACCACTTATGGGCTGTCGGTCGACTATGTTGAAAGAGTAATTGAAGTGCCCGCTGTCGTACCTGTGCCGCGTGCCAGTGACTGGCTGCTGGGGTTGGCAGTGTACGAATCTACGCCGCTTCCGTTAATTGATCCGCGCTACTTTTTATTGCCTGCCCAAAAGCTTTCGGAGGCGCCGGCGCCATCGCTTGCCGGCAGGGCAATTGTCGTCAGCTGCGCGCACGGCAGATTGCTGCTGGCTGTTGATCAGTTGGTGACCATTTCTGATTTATCGGGGCGTCAGCCCATTGCAACTGATCGACCGGAATTCCCCGATCAATACATTGAATTTGCATGCAAGGCTGATGAAACCATCGTTGGCGTGGTCTCTGTACCGGGCTTGCTTAAGGCGGCAGCGACTCATCCAACACAGCAGGATCAACAATCAGGTGAGTTGCATTGAGCACAGCTGATCGCAACAGGCACTGGTTTGTCGCTGGCATATTGCTTCTGTCCTGTGCGTTGGCGGTGCTGGCAGTTTCTGCCTGGTACTCGCTTCAGTTGCGAGCGCATCAGGGGCGGGTAACCGGTCTGGCACTGACACTCACACGTATTGCATCCCATACTGCAGAGTTGGCTGCAGACCAGGCTGCAAAAGAGCCGGCAAACGCAAACCCGAAATCTGTTTTTCAGGGTGATCAGCTTGCACAACTGATTGCCACCGGTGATATACAGGCTGCAGCGATTGAAAATACATCAGCCAGCCTTTCAGTTAACAGGGTGACAAAAGAGTACCCGCAAGTGGTTTCGCACTGGCAGCAGGTGCGGCGCGAATTTGGCAAACTTAACCGTCAAGCGATTGAACCTGCCGTGAAGGGTGACGCTTCGCTTAACGAAATTGAGTCAGTACAGCAGTCATTTGAGTTGTTGTTTGATGCGATCATTAATGAGTCGCTATCACGGCCATTGTTGAAATCGGCCAGTAGCCTCAGAGGTGACATCAGCAGCCTTCGCTATGTCATAGAAAACAATACTAGCATGGCATCGGTACAGTCCCTGGTTGATCAGTTGCAACGCAGTACCGTTGAGTTGAAGTCGATCGCCACGCCAGACTCCGGGCCTGCGTTATTGGGGTACACCACTGCTATGCAGCTTGGTGATTTTCTTACCATGGTCGAAAGACTGCAGGTCTTTGCACCGGCAGCAGCGTTATCGGTGGGCAGTGATACCGGCAGTCTGTCCGAAGTCAGTAGCGCTGCGTTGTCGTATATTCAAAACGCGTTGCGATTCGTTGATACTGAATTGCACCGCAGTCGCCGCAACCTGCTGGTTGCTCTGAGTCTTGCGTGTCTGGGTATTCTGCTGATTACGGCATTAACGTGGTTCTCCAGAAAGACCGCTAGCACGTCACAAGTCAAATCACGTCAGACTCTTGATGTACTGGTGGATGATATATCCCGCATTGCCAACGGTAATCTGGGACAGCGCAGCAAGCTGGTGCAGGTTGATCAGGCAAACCAACCTATCGCAGAGCTGGTCGACTACACCACTTCCATGGTGGACGGTCTTGTTAGTGTGTCTCGTGGTGTTGCACATAAGACAACAGAACTTGCATCCATGCAGCAAGCCGCAATCGAGGATATGGCCGCCAGAGCTGAGGTGAGCGTTGAGCACAATGCTGCACAGCTCGATGAGCTTTCCGCTGCACTCACAGCGCTGCAACAGTCTGTTGAGCGTTCCGCGTCACCGTCGGCTACCGGCCAACATAATGCTGCTGAAATACAAACCGAGCTCGATGCATCGGTCACCGGGGCTGCGTCATCGCTTGCCGGTCTTTCCGCTCAGCTTGATATGGGTGTTGGTCGAATAGAAAGAGCTCTACATGTATCTGATGCGCTTGTATCTGTGATCGGCAAGATGGAAAACACCTCTCAGCAATCAAACTTGCAGGCGCTGAATGCGTCTATTAAGCAGGCCGGGTACTACGATAACGACGATGACACAGAGTCTTTTATTCAGAATTCGCAGCGAGTGAGTCGTCAGTTACAAACGGAGTGCAACACCGCCATACAGCAGGCGCAAGAAGTGCGCGCAGATCTTGAAGCGTGTGCGGCGTCATTGCGTGAGTGTCTGTCCTTACTCGAGCAAAGTGCCCGGCACTCTTTGCAGTCCACACAATCGCTTAAAAAATTACAGCTGCCCGCGACTAATGGCACTGCTGCCGCAGTGGCTGAACAGGTGATAAATCTTCGTGCTATCGCACAAGCACTGGGCAATACCAATAAATCTATTGGTGCAGATGAAAGTCTTCTGTTGTTAAAGGGGCATGCCTTAGAGCTGCAGTTAATGGCGGCAAAACTTGATGAGTCGATGTTGCGTTTTGAGTTGTCGGAATTACCTGCCGATGAACAATAAAACCTTTACCGACGCGCAGCGACCAGATACACAGACGCAGCAACCAGGCCGTTTGGATTTAGCTGAAAAGATAGCCTTGCTGCTGAAAAACTCCGATCCCGGACTGCAATCGTCACCGCTATCCTCGCCGCTACCCTTGCCGCTACCCTTGCCGCTACCTGGGCAGTTAATTAAGCGGGCCCGTCAATGCCATGAGGTGGTGCAGTCGCCACCGGTGGCAGCAGCATTTATTGACGAGCTGATATCGTTATTAAGACGTCGCGACGAAGGAAACGTTGCCGAAGGTATTGCTGGTAGTTCTGCAGACAATGAGACTGATCACGGTTGGTTGTTGCGTGAATCGTTTGCCCGGTGTGTGGAGCTACTGCAGGGGAATTCTTCGGTCACAGACTACTTCTGGGTACTTAATGAACTGCGGTCGGTGCAAAACAAGCCGCTGCTTTCTGAATTGCTGTTTGCGCTTCCGCCTGAATACTCTGCGGCAAAGAACGACGGACTGGTCTCTGTTTTACCGACAGCCTCGGACACTTTCGACGCCACTGAGTTTTATCGTCGGTACCATGAATCACTTCATGCCGCATTAAATCAATCTGACGGTCAGAAGCCGCTTGATCAACTATCGGCATTGTGCCGTGAAGTGATTGATGCTGATTCACACGAGTATGCAGCGATATTTTGGCTTGCCTGCAGTTGTTATATCGGTGGCATTGAGTCGGTACCAAAATTGTCGGCCGCCCATCAAACGGTTTTACGACAGATTGAGCTGGTAATACGACAGCATGTGGTCGATGCGGACTCGCACATCCTTTCCCCTGAAGGTATTGAGCTGGCGGAAAGGACGTTGTGCAATATGCTGACGTACATTGCCTGCGTCGCGCCGGCTGATCCGGTTTTTGAAAGGCTGGAAGCAACATTTCGAATGCTAAAAAGCCTGAGCCTGCTGGACCACCTGCCTGTGGCTTCCAATGAAGGCGCCATGCTCGATGCCGGAGTCCACACCCTGCGCCGCCGCATTGCACGACTGAAGCTCGATGTTGACGCGTTGCCTGATGCAGGCAGCGAAGGAGTGTTGCCTGCACTGGCAAGCACTCGTGAAATTCGTGATATCTGTACGCTGTTATGTAGTCGCGAAGAGCTGTCTGTGTTTGAGTCTGCAGTCGCAGGACTAAAAAATTACCAGAGCCGTGACGGTGCTGTCGGTGATCTTGAAACCAGTGCGGCGGCGCTGATTCGAGCCGATCAACTGCTGGCAGAGAAATTCAGTGGTCTTGCCGATGATTCTGATCATGTGGCCAGTGACGATGCAAAGCTCGATTTGTTACTGGTAGATGAGATTTTGTTAATGCTCAATCCTGTGTGTGATGCAGATGACACAGCTGATCATGAATGGCTGAAAGTCGCGCTGACTGACGTGTTATCCGCCACCGCCTTTGTGACAGATCCCTTTCTCATCGAGCAAATGGCAGGGTTTAAAAGATGTGTGCAGAATGAAGTGGCTGATCTTCGACTGCTGGCGTCGCACCTGCGGGATTATCTGCAGTTCGGCAAAGCAGCGAAAGACACTGCTGAAGCACGGGAAAAATTGTTGGCAATGGTGTCGGTAAAGCCTGCCGGGGCGATAAAGGAGCCGCGTGATCATCGCGTTGATTTTGCAGCACTTGCCAGTGATAACAGTGATCTGCTACGAGATGATGTAACGGAAGATAGTAGCGATTTGAATGCTGTTACCACCGCAGAAGCTGATGCTCCCGGCACTGAGCAATCGAATGTACAGACGCAAAATACACCTGTTGCGGCGTCCAGTCTTGAATTCGGTGATCAGTGCAATCGCTATGTTGATACTATTCAGCACGCACTCGATACCGCACTGGGCAGCTCTGGTAATCTGGCACCGGATGCAACCGTGACCGCAGCGCTTGATAACTTATATAATGTTGTCCGCAGCGCAGAGCACGACCCGTTATTAAAACTTATTGAACCGTTATCGCAAGTGCTGGGCAGTGCTGAGCGCGCCGGTAGT
>CALHCI010000137.1 GCA_937931165.1 uncultured Granulosicoccaceae bacterium | reverse complement strand
CTGTCATGAGTTTGGCAGTGTACTGCTATGGCTGTGTGTAGAGAAAAAGCGACTCATTCACGTGTCGAGCCATAAAATACAATTCAAATAGGAAGAAAAACAGCCGTGTGCTGGGCATCGCTTGTAACCGACTATTCAATCTTTAGAATGAACAGCAATCAATCGCAGTTGCACACTTTTCGTGAATGAAGCAGGTTAGACACCCTGCCCCAATGGAACAAATTCTCGAACGCATGCTGTACCGCGCACGCTGGATACTCGCCCCGATTTACCTTGGTCTGAGCCTGGCACTGATTGCACTGGCGCTGAAGTTTTTTCAGGAAGTCTTTCACCTCCTTCTGCATATTCTCGAACTCAAAGAAGCAGACATGGTACTGGTGGTACTTTCTCTGATTGACATGGCGATGGTCGGTGGCCTGATTGTGATGGTGATGATGTCGGGCTACGAGAATTTTGTCTCAAGACTTGACGTATCAGAAGATGATGAAAAGCTCAGCTGGCTGGGCACCATGGACTCCTCTTCACTGAAAGCGAAGATAGCCGCCAGCATCGTGGCAATCTCGTCAATCCACCTGCTGAAGGTTTTCATGAATGCGCCTAACATCGCCAACGATAAACTACTGTGGTATGTCATTTTGCACATTACCTTTGTAGTTTCTGCGTTTGCGATGGGTTTACTGGATATTCTGGCGGCCCGTGC
Organism: uncultured Granulosicoccaceae bacterium; assembly: GCA_937931165.1. Classification (GTDB taxonomy): domain Bacteria; phylum Pseudomonadota; class Gammaproteobacteria; order Granulosicoccales; family Granulosicoccaceae. The sequence goes on along the minus strand of CALHCI010000137.1, from coordinate 24,929 downwards.
CAGGCGTGCCGCGCAGGCAGTTACCAGCAACCCCGGTTGAATTTACCCTGTTGAGATTACCAGGACGCACCACATCTTAGCTCCCTTGTGTTAACCAAAGGGCAACCCGCGTGTCAGAACAAGACCAATCGGCCAGCACATGGTCGGTATTGCGGCGTCTCGCTCCGTACCTGGTACGTTATCGCCTTAGAATATTATTCAGCATTCTGGCGCTGTTGGTGGCCGCCGCCACAACACTCGCCATGCCGGTAGCGTTTCGCTTTCTAATCGATATCGGTTTTGGCTCAGACACGGTCAGCGCTGAGAATATCAACCGTATATTTATCTGGCTATTTCTACTCGCCACCTTACTTGCTGCAAGCACCGCAGTACGTTTCTATTGCGTTTCCTGGCTGGGCGAGCGTATAACCACCGATCTCAGAAGCGATGTATACGCAAGTGTGCTTCGACAAGACCCGATGTTCTTCGAAAGCCTGAAAACCGGTGAAGTGCTATCACGGTTGTCGGCAGATACCACGCTCATTCAGTCACTGGTTGGCACCAGCGTTTCCATGGGGTTGCGCAATATTGTGCTGTTCAGTGGTGCATTAATCATGATGCTGATCACCAACCTGAAGCTGGCCATCATTATTATCGGTTTGCTGGTGATTGTGGTGCTGCCAATTCTGATTTTTGGCAGGAAGGTTAGAACCCTCTCCAGAGTCAGTCAGGACAAGCTGGCAGATACCGGTGCGATGGCAGCAGAAACACTTGGCGCGATGCAGATTGTTCAGGCATACGGACGTGAAGACTTTGAAACCACCCGCTACACCAGCGTTAACGACAATGCGTTTCACGCGGCAATCAATCGCAACAAGTCGCGATCGCTGCTTACCGCCCTTGCAATCATTCTGGTGTTCGGCGCTATTGTGCTGGTGCTATGGGTGGGTGCAAAAGCGGTGATGGCTGGTAGCCTTTCGGCAGGCTTACTGGCGCAATTTGTCATGTACGCAGTAATCGCAGGCGGTGCCGCTGCTGCCGTTGCAGAAGTGTACGGCGAAATACAACGCGCCGCCGGCGCTACCAGCCGACTGATAGAACTGCTCCAGGCAGAGCCCTCAATAACGCAACATTCTGGCAGTACAACACCATCAGTAATGATACCAAAGGCAGGTGCAGCAGTTGAGTTTTCAGCGCTGAGCTTTAGTTATCCCAGTCGCTTGCAGGAGCGTTCTTTAAAGAACGTGAGCTTTAGCATAGAGCCGGGAAAAAACATTGCTGTCGTCGGACCATCGGGTGCAGGAAAGTCTACGTTATTCCAGTTACTATTACGCTTTTACGATCCGCAGCAGGGAACAATAAGCCTGAATAATCAGCCATTGAATACCTACAATCTAAACACACTACGCAATACTATTGGGCTGGTGTCACAAGAGAGTGTTGTATTTTCTGCAAGCGCGCTTGAAAACATACGCTATGGAAAACTCAATGCAACCGAAGAAGAAGTCATAGCGGCAGCAGTTGCAGCACAGGCTGATGAGTTTATTCGTGAATTGCCCGAACAATACAACACCTACGTTGGCGAACGTGGAGTGAGACTTTCCGGCGGACAACGCCAACGCATTTCAATTGCCAGAGCATTGTTAAAAAACCCGCCACTGCTGTTGCTTGATGAAGCGACCAGCGCGCTGGATGCAGAGAGCGAGCGGAAAGTTCAACTGGCTTTAGAAAATGCTATGCACGGCAGAACCACGCTAACCATTGCACACAGACTGGCAACCATCATTAACGCCGACAACATACTGGTATTCGATAAAGGTGAGCTGGTCGAGTCTGGCCCCCACGAAACACTGTTAGCAAATGACGGTGTATACGCGCAGCTCGCCCGACTACAGTTTGATCAGGCAGAATCGCGGAAAAAACGATAAGCGGTATCAGAAAGGGACGATAGCACTTGGTCAACGCTGTACTGCGGGTCATTAGACGCAGGTCGATCTACCAGCCCGTCCAGCGATCGGGAGAATTCTGCACATAACGCAGATGCCACACCGAACGTTTCCTCGCAACTGGACAGTTCGCTCTGATAACGCTCGTAAGCGACCTGATATCGGGATCTCAGATCTTCACAACGATCCGTTGCTTCGAGCATGTTTTCGGTAGCAATATCAAGTTCAGTCATCAGTTCAGGATAATCTGGTGATTGCGGTGAACTCGCATTAAACGCCATCACAATCACTTCAAGGTGCGCATCGGCCTCGTCAAGTGTGAGCTCGGCGTATTCGAGCTGGGCCTGTGCGCGATCCACCAGCAACCTGGAGGTATCGAGAGAAGATTGCCCTGACTCATAGTCGGCCACGGCCATCTCGAAACCCTCAAAGACTTCCGCGACTGGCAGTGGAGAGTAATTGCTATCGTTTTGCGCTGTATTCATGGAACGCTAACCCGTGACTGAAACTGAGAGTCGAAGCTAGCGACCGCAGATTATAATTGTTTACAAAAAAATCCGGCTTTTTGAACTGAACAATCAACCCGAAACCATGCAACTGTTTGAAATTAAAAGGCCTCTGCCGGAACCTCGATAGCCGCCACCAAATTTGCGTATTGCGCACCATGCATATCCCGGTCAAAGCGACTGCCCTGCACTACAGTCCGCGGAAAACTGAACTTAATCACATAGATATCAGAGAGATCAAAACGTTTGAGCTCAGTGACCGGTACTTGCAGTACCGTTGCCACTGAGTCGCTATCTAATACTGTAGAGACTCGTCGGAACGCTGCAGCATCGGCAAAGAAAATATCGATGGTTACCCAGAACGGTCCGGCGTTTTTACTGCGAACAGTTTTTACAGCGTCGATCAGTGTTGCCATCAGCCTGCCTCCGATACAGTAAGACGAAATGCATCCATCGGGTCATCGAGTTCTAATACATGATTCAATGCAAACTCATACAACGCACCGCGAACAGACTCTGCCGGTGAATAGGGAAAAGCAAACGTTGGCAGCTCTTCATTATCTGACAACGGGTAATGCAACAGGTATGGATTACAGAGCCTTGCTATATCGTTGGCGATATCCTGCGATTGTGCAGTAACCAGCATTAACACGCCTACCTCTACCGGGTGCGACTCGAGAGTTTCAAGGCTGCCAAGTGTCGCATCAATGCCAATGAGTCTGAATTCAATATCGTACTCAGATTCAGCAAGCTCCATCTGCTGATGGATTTTACCCTTCAAAAAAGTATCGAGCCGCTGTGTCCACTGTCGGGCGGCAGCAACATACTTTGGCTGCCGCAGTAACACCATCGCAGAAGTTTGATAGCCCACCAGTCGTGAACCTTCAAGTTTGACCGTATAGTTACTACTGGTTTCCCATACCGATCCGGTCACTCGCACCGAATCTGAATCTATTGCCTGATAAACCGCGTTACTCACATCCAGTACGCCACCGGGTTCTACCAGACGCAACGGGTCCGAATTTTCATATAGCATGTGCGCAGAAACAGAATACGGTGTGCAGCTCGCACCTTCTGCCAGTGGTATGACTGTAAAGCCGGTTGCGTCAAAGTCGATCTGAATAACACCACTTACCGGGTTGGTAGAACACAGCGCACCACACTCGCCTATTTTTGCACCATGCCAGGCCGCACCAACATGCTCACCTTTAGCAACAGGAATTGCACTGATTACCGCCGTGTCTGTGGTTCTGCCCGCCAATACAATATCGGCACCGCTGGCAAGCGCGATGTTAATTTGCTCCACACCGGCGAGTGCCACCACATTGCTGCACGTACTTAAAGTCTCTGCATCGATTGGCACAGGCGGCTGCAGTGCAGTAATACGATCGGCTTCTAATGCAGCAGTCAACGAATCCGTCGTCTGACTGCTGTAAAGCCTGGCCACCATCACCCGTTGCCCCAGTTCGGCGGCAATTTCCTGCGTCAGATCAAACATCCAGTCAACCGTCTGATCACTGCCACAGGTACCGCATGACCCGATCACCAGCGGCACACCAAGGCTCTCTCTGGCAATCATTAGCTCACGCCAGTCAGAGCGAGTGGCAAGCGTTGAATATTTACTGGTACCCGTGCCCAGATAATAAGGACCGCTGTCTGTAGAACCACCGTCAATACAAATAGCATCAGGTTTATTCGCCACCCCTTTGGCAAGCGCCTGGTGGTCGAAGCCAAGTCCGAGCACCCCGCTCGGTACCAGTATTCTGGTTGGCATAATTAACAGACTCCGTTGGTGACTGGTTATTCTAGTTCACGGTAACGTATAAACGTTATTTTGACCGCCACTAAATCTCTTTTTTCATAAACCAGCGCCTGTGAGACGCAGGCTTTTGCCCCATGCTGTTTTCAAGCTGCCCGAACGGCTCGTATCCCAGTTTACGGTAAAACAACTGAGCTGATTTGCTTGAGGTATCAAGCCATGCGCCGTGACAGCCTTCCTGCCTTGCAATAGTCTCGGCGCGATGCATAAGCTCGGTACCAACACCGGATTCTCTGTAGGACTCCGCGACCCAGAGCGTTTTGATCAACAGCCAGCCATACGCAGTGCTACCGGTCAGCCCCGCAACCATCACACCGCCATTATCTTCTGCAACCACATTAAAGGATCGATTAACTGCCTGCGGCTGACTGCCAGCAAGCGATTTTAACAGCTGTTGTTCGATGTAGTCTTCAGCATCGCTGACATCTGATTTAAAAGTCAGGGGAAGTGTTTTTTTATTCATTCACGGCGTGGCGGTCGGGTTTCCGCATGGAACTTGTGGAGTATCAAATAGACAAAGACACTGTATTTGCCATACCGAGACTATCATGGACACAGGAAATCCCGTAAAAATTTCGTTGTACCGCTGGGCGGGAAAGTGGGGTCCGTTTAAGGTATCCATTCCCTGCGGCGAGTGTGCGCTCACCACTGATGTCATTCAGGACACACTGGCAAACGAACTTAACGGCATACCAGTCGTTCTTGAAACTCACGACTGGCTGTCACAGTGGTGGAAGCCGTTGCGTCATCGAGGCTGGCATGCACCGATTGTCATTGTGGAAGGCCAACTGGTCAGCCAGGGTCATGCACTCAACAGGGGCCTGCTTACCGAAGCGGTTATTGCAGCGCACGTACAACGTGCCGAGCGTCCGGGTAACCACGTTTTTGGCAAAGAAACCTGCCCGCACTGCACACGTGCCAAAGCCTATCTGCAAAACGCAAACCTGGACTATGAGTATCACGATGTTGTCCGTGAACCACGGGCGCTCTATGAAATGATTGGCAGAGTTAAACCGATAGTCGGTCCAAAAACGCCCATCACTGTACCCCAGATCTGGATTGATGGCAGTTACGTTGGCGGCGCTGATGAACTTGAGAAAATCATCAACGCATCCGTAGAACCCAACCCTGATCGTGGCAGGTGCTCGCTTTCAGCGGGAACGACGACCTGAACAGTCAGATCCACACGTAAATATTGCTAATGCGGACTTCCTGTCTTCTTTCGGTGTTTCATTCGCAGCAGCTTATCAATAGCGTCGAAAACACGCTGTAATTTGCTTCCAGGCTGGAGCGTGCGTTTCAATCGAATGTATTTCACCTTTGCACGCCGGGACCGACTAAGTACCAGCGATAGCGCCAGTACGACCAATGGCAACCCGGTTGGAAACGGCAGCGGAATGCAAATGATCGCAATCAGTAGCAGCACCGGAACCCACAGAATGCTCAACTGCCTCCCCCGCTCTCTTGTCCCGGTGTACGCAAACACCAGGGATCGTAGATTGTTGAGCAGCTGCGGCGCGCCATGCAGGCGCACGGCAGGTGCAAGCCGCAAATATTCCATCAAATAAAAATAGCAGACAATCGTCCCGCGTCCAGCCATTAAGCGCTAACCACTCGGCACTCCGGATAAGAATAGCGAAAAAGCGACAACCACAATCGAAAATCCTTTTGGAAAAGGCAACGGAATACAAATTATCGCCACGAGCAACAGTACCGGCACCCAAAGTATATTCGCAGGCCTGCGTCTTACCTTTTCAGCACTACGTGTTGAAACCCACAACCGCAGACTGTCTATTAACAGCGAAGCATGATTCAAGCTCATAGAGGGTGGGACCCAACATTCGTTCATTGAGCGAGGGCAATATAAACCAGCCAGACGTCCAGCCTTACTAGTTTAGATCCACAAGCAAAGCAGCGAGTTGTTGAGGACCCCGGACGCTCACTGGTGGTGGAACGCCAATGCCTGATGATTTATTGACATCAGTATCGCCGGCTAGAGGGGCACTATTCAAATATACGATCTGCCGACAGCTTCTTTTAACAGATTGACAATCAGCTACTATTTCATCAACTCTCTTTTTTCCACGCTGTTGAAATAAGTAGATTTCTTCTTTGCTCAAACCATCAAAGCGACTCAACCGGGTTTCTCTCGACTTGAGACGTTCAGCGTGTACCTCAGGTTGTTCCGTAACGACGTACACAACAATGTCTGGCAACCAGTTTTCAACAAGCTCGACTATTTTTCTAGCGTCTCCATCACTCGCACAGATGGTAAGAGACCAGACACCTTGCAGAACACCCTGCTCATTAATGAACATTCGTCTGCGACTTTGCTTGTTTTGACTAGCAATATTGAGCTCTGAGAAAAGATTGATCAGCTTCCTGACAATCATTCGACGGTTATCCGTAGCTAAGGATAAACATACTCGAATTACGTTAACCCCCGTGCCAGTATTTTTTAGCAAAAAGATAAGCGCACCGAAATACTTCAGGATATTCCGATAAACCGGAACTTGACTATCAAGACCGAAACGAATTTTATGCTTTTTGTTTCCCAGAAAAACGCTGAGCCCGCTGCAAACCCATGACTTTCCCACACCCGGTAAACCGACCATCTCTACCAAACAAACCCGTTTATCCGAATCACTCACAATGCGGGGGCTCCATCATCAAGAACATCAAGGACCGAATGTACAGCTATCTGCTGCACCTGATACAAAGGGAGGGTCGCATCGATACGAACATTCCTTCGTGATGCGATCTTAATTTTACGAATTGTATCTATGCGCAGATTTAACTCCTGTTCTGCTTCCTCTGGCCGACGTAAAAGTGCTGTTGGCAAATCCACATCAAGAAAGATAACCTGATCAACAATATAGGTGGATATTTGTGTGTATACGGATTTCTCCCAGTTGGCCAGCCACTTTTTGTAGCGATTTTGTGAATCGAGCCAACGACTAAGTCTTGGACCGTCGTGGATACCCGGATGTGCCACCTGTGGGAATCGATCGGTAATTACAACGAAACCTCTGCGTTTCAATTTTAAGCATTTTCTGTGTTTTGCTGCACGTTCAAAGGCAACAGAAATTCCCCATAACCCCTTTACGACATCCATAAATAACTGAGAGCTCTGATGCTTCCGGGAAGGCTCAGAAACAGGACGATTCACATGAGTTGTACTGCCATCATTTTTATTCCATTCAGATTTTGACCCAGATGATCCCTTTACCGCCTGAATCCTTTCATAAACCCATCTCCCAAAAACAAATGGTTTCCGATATATAGCGCTAGGACCATTGCCAGTACCAAAGTAAATAAGGCGAGTATCAAGCTTCTTATTGAAGATATTGACCAAATTTCTACTTAAAGTAGATTTTCCGGAACCATCTGAGCCCAAAATAACGACCACAGCACCAGCACCAATACGCCTCGGGAATACAGGAACGTTCATAGTCTTTCTGTTAAGACCGGAGACCAAGGATTTAAACTTGTCTGTAAGGCTCGATGGCATAAAAATAGTGTTATCTGAATTAGCAACACACATTTTTAGTTCTTTAAGGGCTTTATAATCAGTAGACAAAGGATCTCCCCCGGCAACTTTTAATAATGAATCAATACACCGTGGACCGAACAGTCGCTCCCAAGAACTGACAAGCTCTTCCAGACCACATTTCTGTTTATACAATCGTACTTCGCCCAGGTATCTTTGTAATGTTCTTCTTTGATATCTTTCTAAAAGTGCCGCAGAACATAACCTAAGAACTGCTGCGTCAGAATAACTCGAAAACCCTGATAACCCACAATGCTTAATCGACAATTTCAATCCACTATTACTTAGCCTGCACTGATCCCCAGCAGGTTTCCCCAGAGTAACCGCAACATACACCTGGATATGAATTAGATATTTATCATCTTCGCTATAACCGATATAGTCACCAACACCATCAATGGAACGCCAACTAGCAGAAACAATTTTTTTGAATCCATTACTCATGAACACACGGTGAATCAAGTCCAGATCGCAACTACCAATGAATATATCCACATCATCGTTTTTATCGAAGGACAGATAACTGAACCCGGGACTCTTCCAAAATACAGGAGTACATCCCTCGATGGTGAGTTCCGAGAAAATGCGACCGATAGTATTCGGGAATTTATTGCTTCTGTTCACTGAATTCATCTTCTTTACCAATAGCGATGTCTGCTTAGACGAATACATTAGGAACTAAACTGAGAGGAGTACAAAGTCCGAAATAGCAAGCTAATCACCACACTCAATGAAAGGCCTGCTTTGTACGAAGAGTCTTTTCATAGACGTTGCTAATATGAGGACCCATTCTATTAACGTCCCATAGATCAACGGGAGAATTCTTAGCACCACGTCTAAGATCCTCCAGCCTCTTTCTGTCATCAAACAATTCACCAATAGAATCAGCTACAGAGCCGATGTCGTTCAGCCCGTGAACAACCCCATTGGTGTTATGCCTGACAATCTCTTCGATACCGGGTAACCAGGTGGTAACTACGGGAACACCAGCAGCAATAAACTGAACTAACACTCTGGGTAAGCCTTCTCTTTCAGAAACCAGAACACCAACATTTGCCTGTGCCACATAATGTTCAGGATTATTTACAAACCCGAGTGTAATGATCCGATCAGCCAAATCATGCTCGCGAATCAATGTATTAACACTATCTTCCGTCTCCCCCTGACCAAGAAACCATACTTCTATCTCCGGCCTGGCCCTTAATATAGACTCCAGGGACAACACTAATTCTCTGTGACGTTTGCGTTTTTGAAATGCTGCCATCATTAGCACAATAAATTTTTCATTGGATACATCAGGATGAACATGAGATTGCCTAATAGATGTATATTTTTCAATATTCATTCCCGAATAAACAACCTCATGTTTTTCAGTATGGCCAATGGAATACTTAAGATAAAGTTCTCTCGTACCTTGACTCACATTGATAAACTTATCTGTGAACAGAGAACATACCTTCTCCGCAGCAATATAATTCCATTTTGTCAATGCACCTGTGTTTACAAACGAAACTATATGTATAGAGTGTATCACTGCGCATTTTTTCCCAACAGCAGCTAACCTGGCAAGTATCCCGGCTTTACTTTGATGCGTATGTAACACATCCGGCTTAAGCATTGTGTAGAGTTTGCGGAGCGCTAGAATAGCCTTTATATCATCGCCCACGCGTACTGGATGAACAAGACAGTTCAGTTGCCGACAAACCACACCCTTCGACTCAGCCTCTCTGACCAGAGTCAAATCCTGCTCGTTCCCATATACAAGAGTTACGTCATGCCCTTCTGACACCTGATGATAACAAGTCGTTAGTGTATTTTCTTCCGCTCCGGCCTTTAACAACCTTGTCAGTATATGAACAATCCTCACTAATTTAACTCCTGGGTTAAAATACGCGATTCTTCAAAACGACCAAACATTAGGTCATGTCTTCGCAACAACACACCAAGAACCATCCAGAAAAATATACTTGTAGAGGGACCAAATGAATCACTCATCTGATTACTTAAAATATAACTGACTGCTGCAAAGGCACTTCCTACAATCATTGCCTTTGGAAAACCCTCTGCAATCTGTATTTGTACACCGGATGCTATCGCCAAAAGAGTTTGTATACATAAAATAATAACAAGTAAAATAATGCAGGTGATCAATATCAGTCCGGGCACCCCTAATGTACGCGCACTATCAAGAAGCACGTTATGACTATGACTATGATCCTGATCAAAGACTACAATACGTTGACCAGGACCTTGCCCGGAGAATGGGTTTTCACTTAACACTTCATACGAGTGAAGCCATAAAAACGATCGCTGATAAACGCTATTTCTAGCCAGACCTTCGCCACCAAAAAAATCATATAAAATAGCTAAAGCTCTTGGATTCAGATAATCAAGTAACGGCAAGCCAAGGAAAATAATAATTACCAGAATAAGCGGAAACAAAAATAGAAATCCAAAATAACGCCTTCGACTCAACATGAAATAGGCAAAAAGTAACAGTGAGAGAATAATGGATATCGCAAGATTCGTTTTAGAACCGGCAAGCAGAAGAGCGAGAACACACCCAATAAATAACAAAATATGTACAACAGTAGTCTTCGCATAAAGTAGAAGTGCAACTGAGTAACATAGCGTCATCGACAGAATCATACCGTGCTGGTTTGGATTTTTAAAAAAACCGTATAGACGATCAGTACCGTGGTAGACGAAATCTCTGGGCACCATCTCGATCAGCCCCATCAACCCAATTATCACCGTACACAAAAAAACAAATCCGGATAATTTGAACGCTTTAATAATAGTTTGCGCAGAGGCAACTCTGGTAACACACAGCAATACCACTACACCCTGGCCGTAGGATAAGAAAAACCTCCCGCTCCTGAAGTAATCTTCAACTTGAAATATCCCTAACACTCCAATCAGTAACAGAATCCCAAGCAAAATGATGATCTGCCTTGAGTAGTACCTACTAATACTATCCTGCAGGACGCGGTAATTAGTAACTATTAGAAATACACTAAGAATAACTAATACAAATATTGACAGCCCAAGATCTGTATTTCCTACATTTGTAACACCAGGTAGCCATGCCAGTACGACAAGCGTGTAAAAACACCATTCAAATGCTTTGTTGTTTGTATAAATATTTGTATATTGGTTAAAGGGAGACATTAATCTTCGATGCATATTGATTGCTGTCACTTAGAGCAATTTCAATACGCTCCTTTACCTATAATCACACTTGGAACGGTTTTTACTAAAATGACCAGGTCCAACCAGAAACTCCAGTTTCTCGCATACCAGACATCAAGCTCAACCCGCTCTTCGTAAGTTGTATTACTTCGCCCGCTTATTTGCCACAGTCCCGTAATTCCAGGGTTTGTACTGAGGTAATAGGGCAGCATCTCTCCATAACGATCAACCTCATTATCCACAATGGGGCGAGGACCAACCAGGCTCATTTGATTCAGAAAAACATTAAGGAGTTGTGGTAACTCGTCAATACTGTATTTCCTGAGCACCTTACCGATTGTTGTAATACGCGGATCATTTTTCAGCTTATGTGTTGTCTCCCACTCAATCCTCATCGAGCGATTCTTCATAAGAGCATTCTGAAGCACCTCCTCACTATTCGGGACCATCGTACGAAACTTAAAACACATAAATTCAGTGTTGTATCTACCGATCCGTTTTTGTTGAAAAAAAACAGGCCCACCATCAGTCTTAATAAGCAGTGCCGCCAACATGAATAACGGAGATAACAATACAATACTCATACCCGACACAAAGAAGTCAAAACATCTCTTAATAAGTACATTCTGAGGGCGCATCAAATTATTGTTCAGATTCAGAAACATTGAATCACAACGTGGGACATGCAATATTTCTGCACCACCCAGCGGCAGGCCATAAAACGGGGGTGACAGTGTCACAGACTTTGATGTGGAGTTAATATGGTTTAATGATGATTGATACTTTTCATACTCAGCCTGTGTCTCCGGTGCAAAGATAAAATGCGGGTTTCCGAATTTAAGTTCATAATATCTGTGATCACGCATTGATTCGATAACACTATGAACTGGAACATCAGTACATTTATTTCCATTCTTTCGAGTATCAATAAAAGCCACTACATCCAGACCCAACCACTTATTTGCAGCGATTGCATCCGACACTCTTTTAGCATTTTTACCTATTCCGAATATCGCAGCAGGGATAAACCAACATCCAATAGCCAACAAGAATCTCTTACTCATGTATCTTGAAGCAGGAAGAACCAGCAAGACCGTTAACCAAAAGGTAAAAAACAATATCCTTGAGAAATGACCATCTACAATAAACAAAACCACTGTTGTAGCAGCGGCGGATGAAAATATAATACGAAGATAGTCGAGAGTTTCTAACCATAAAGGTTTAAATATACCGTAGATATTTGCTCTCAAAGAATTCCCCAGAATCAAGAGAATAGGTAAAACGAACATAACAAACTGAATCAAGCGTGACTCAGGAATCAGTGGTAACTCAGGATTTGTTCCCCAGTAGGGTCTTACAAAACTACTAATTAAGATGGATATAAAGCACGCGGAAATAAGAGCAACAATATCTGTAGCGAGTAGCAAACCACCTCGTAGCAGTTTGATATTTTTCACAGGTTTGGTTTTCTTTAGTAGCTCCTTAATATCGAATTGATCATTTGAATTCTCATGCCCGTTTTCCAGTTGCTGCCACCAGGTTGTAGATCTTCGAGCTGACTTATTCGAATCCACTGTCGAATCAGCATCTGGAAATTCAGCTATGTTACTCATATGAATACTTATCCTTGCACCATTTTTCTACAGCATGTTAAGAGGTGGTTTCTAATGCTCATAATTGATGGCACTTGTTATTCGTATACCATCTAATAAAAACATCGATATCTATAATTAGCCATCTTTAGCAGCTACCGGAGAGCCGAGTTACACCCAATAACCTTAGGCATAATTACCTATGTGCTAAAACTAATTCATGTTCGAACTTTTAGATCAATGTTTGGCATACGAGTCGCGTTATCCAACTGGAGTAGCTCGGCAGGAGACAGATCATTTCCACTTGCCTCTGGTCTCATATATTCATAGTTCACAGCATAGTTATACTGAACGTGGTAGTTTTTTAGTTTTGAGGATGGAAGCTGAGTCCCTATTATTCCAAGCAGCGGGACGTCAGCCTGCTTCAGTTGGCTTACCGCCTCACCAACTGATTTGTAGGTCGTTTCACTGTCTATTTTCACAGCTACCAGCATTGAACTCACTGTCCTCCCTATAAGCACCGCGTCACTCACAGCAGTCAGTGGTGGACAATCAAGCACAACACATTCATATCTCCTTGATAGCTGATCTATAATGTACGCAAAATTTCTGGATAATAGCAATTCACTTGCTTGATTATTGACAGGACCGCTAGTCAACACATCAAGGTTTCCGATACAGTTGTTCCTGATACAGTTTTTAGCGCTGATATTGCATTGAATCAAATCAGTTAATCCATGAGTGACCGGCGGGAGATCACATAGTTCATGTATTGACGGAAGTCTAAGATCACAGTCAATAAGTAATGTCTTTTTTAGCTCACTCACTGACCTGGCCAGATCAAACGCAAGTGTAGATTTTCCCTCATCCGGATATGTCGATGTAATACCAATGATACGATTTTGCAAAGGCGCATCTTTTACCAGGAGCTTTGATCGTATACTTCGAATGGATTCCTGGTATATAGCCTGCGTTTTTAATTCTTCCTTTTTTGCATTACCTGATAGCCCCTGAGTTGGTTTTATAGTCGTAAAACCTATCACTGGTAACTCAATTTTTCTCTCAAGGCTTTGCAGGCTTACTACTGTGTCGCTGGTCATTTCACGAATCGTAGCAATGGCCGAGCTGATAGCTATTGCTAGAGATGTGCTTAGCGCAATGATCAGTGCTTTCTGAGGCTTCCACGGTTCTAGAGGTTTATGTGCAAACTCTGTTATTCTCCCGATTGAGGCCTCCAAACCTTTCGTGGAATTTGTTTCCTTCAAACTCCTAAAAAACTCTAAGAAAGTCTCTCTGTTGGTATTCACCTCTCGTTCGAGTGCTTCAAGCTCATGGATTTTCTCGCTCATACCCATAATACTTTCTCTACCTGCACGCAACTGAGTTTCATAATCAGATATGGCTAACAATGCTGTGTTGTATTCACCCTCCAGAGCGATTTCAAGTCTCTTCTCATTACTTGCTATCTGTATGGCCAGTGTCTTCAGCCTGTTGTTTACGTCAACAACCTTTGGATGCCTCCGCCCGTAGCGGTTATTAAGTTCTGATTTCTCTAATGCCAGTCGTGTACGTTGATTGTAAAGTTGACTTAACGCACCGTCTCGTTGAGATATAACAGTCGTACTAAGATCGCCAGTCTTATTTTTTGAACGGACCAGTGTTTTAATTTCATTCTCGATACGAGCAGCGTTCATCCTTGCGTTGGATAGTCCCTGTACCGCCACCGACATCGATTGTTCATTTAGTCTTCCGAGACGGTTATCAAGATCGAGTAATCCATTCTGCCTTTTATAGTCCAGAAGATTCCGTTCAGAGGATTTCAGGATTTCTCTAAGTTGCTCCTGTTTCAGATCGAGTACCGCTGTTGAATTTCTAAGCTGATCTCTGCGAAACTCAAGATCAGCGTTGATATATTGCTGCCCCACCGAATTTGCAGCATCCGCTGCCAGTTCAGCGCTACTATCCTCAAAGCTGATTTTTATCAAATTAGTTTCAGGAATGTTTGTCACCGACAACTTATCAAGAAACAGATCTGCTTTGTTAGTCGGCGATGTTCCTGCACTTTCACCGATCACATATTTACCATCAGCCTCAAGTGCAGCAATGACACGCAGCACTAGCTCCCTTGACTTGATAATCTGTACTTGTGTCTGAGTGAAATTGCGTTCTTTGCCAAAGCGTTCGAAGTCGCTCTTTACATTAATGACACTGGCAGCTTGCGGCTGTACCAGCAAAGTAGAGGAAGCTTTATAAATCGGAAGTGTGGTGTGGGCATACCAGGTGGATACGATAGCGGCCAGAGCTGTTACAAGTGCGATAATTAGCCAATTCTTTGCGATTGCACGAAAATACACCATCGGATTGGTATATCCGTAAACTTCTGGCTCTTTGCGAATCTTCCAGTACCCTTCTCCAGGTGCTCCATTTGAACGAAAGATGTCGCTCATGACTATTGCTTCTCCTACAGAATTAGCGAGACCAATGAAAACGAGCTATGGGACAGCTCTCTGGCACCACACGAAAATTAGCAAGTCATACTGAATCGTGTGGTGATGCCAATCACATTTAGGAATTTTTTCCGACCTACCCTAGCGCATTTTTTACGAATTCAGCGGATCCTTCAACAATACGTATACGGATAAGATCTAAATACTTTGGTGAAAAAAGCATACGCACGAGGACACAAAAATATTTTCGGACTGAATTCCGATTTTTGCCAACAGGCACTAAAACTCTACTCTCTGGTATGGTAGCGTTACCGCTGTTAACGGAACGCCCATCGAAGTATTCTAAACCGTTGAATACCAACGCTCAGGTAGGAATCGACACTTCAGTACACCACTTTTTCTAAACAGCTGTCACCTTAAAGCAGGAAGCATTCGTTGAGCATTAGCATCTATAATAATCCGCCTTTGATCCTTCTCTAGAAATCAATGAGCGTCTTCACGTCAAAGCTGGTCCTGAATTCTTTATTACCCGCACTTCTGCGTCTAACTGCCGCATTCACACAATTTGGTGCAACTTTACTCGTCGCGCGCGTCCTCGGTGATACGGCGGCAAGTCCGTTTTTTTTCTGGTCGTCTGTTTTAATGAGTGTGGCCGTATTCTCTACCTTTGGACTTGATAAGCTGCTACTTAAACATACCCCTTTGATCGGTCACGATAAGAATCGTTTATCCGTAGCGATCGCAGAGGCTCGCACACTCGTTGTTACTGTATCTCTCATTGTAGGAATCATTGTTGCCGTCTACGCAATCTCGATTGATCAAAGCGATATCTCAGCACTGTACTGGCTAGTCTGTTTGCCAGCAGGTGTCGTAGGAATAGCCTTGTGCCGCACCAATGCGGAGGCCCTCAAAGGAATGTCACACCCGAACATCGCGATCTTATACCGACAATTAGTCTCGGGATTCGCTTTTCTAGTAATGCTTCTTGTTTTCCTTCCTCAATTAAGCGCAAAAATAGTACTTATTCTTTACGTCACCTGCTTTATGGTCACGGGGGTAATGGCTTATCAATGGCCGGGTTTTAACCATCTAGGCAATGGCTATCAAGCAGTCAACCTAAACACTGTTCCTCACAAACTTGCTGCCGGCCTCCCTATCTGCATAGGTACCGTTTTTCTCAGTCTTGCGCTAATCATTCCACTGGCTATTCTCGAACATACCAACCCGCCAGCAGAAGTTTCACATCTGACCACGGCCTACCGGGTATTTATTTTAATTAATCTATTGGCGGCCGCAGCGTACGCTACCGATTTACCGGCGCTGGCAGTAGCAGGCACAAACAATAATCTAAGAAAAATTATACAAATCTACAGAAAGATGGTTTTTACCACTTTCGGGATCTTCGCCATACCCGCATTGCTGATTATTGCCGGCGCCAGGTTTGTGATGTTGATGTTCGGAGAGTCTTTCGTTTCAGCAACACCAACTCTACAGATTCTTATGTCATTTCTATTGGTTTCATTGATTCTAGGGCCAACCGATGAGTTGTTGTTAATGATCAATAAAACCAGAGCGATCGCATACGCAGGCCTCTTTAGATTGATTATTGCTGTCACCGCCGGTCTGTTACTAATCCCACGCTTTGGAGCAGCAGGTATGGCATTTACACTCGGCGCAGGGATACTCGCACAAAAGGGGTTTTCATTGTTTTGCTATTGGAAGTATCAACGCAATCTCAAGACCGCGTAACAAGTATACCTACCGCGTATCGATATGCCATTGCAGTGAGGCATCGTAATTTTTAGCCTCGTTTACTTTTTCCGGTATGACGGTATCGGTCCCGGCTTCATATAGCGGCTGAAATTCCGCAATCCCGGCATTATCTCTTAAATAAGTCCGTCGCAACCCGTCTGACTCGATCACGTACAGCTGCAGATCATCCTCGCTTCGGGTCACCGAAGGTAGTACGTACCAACGCTCGTCGATGTCATCAACATTACCTATTGGTGTCGAGATGACTTCGAGATTAAGATGCTTATCGCTCTGATCTCGTTGTAGCAAACGATCCGAACGTGTGTGCAAAATTCTGGCACTGGAGGTTTCGAATATCAGCCCTGCATCCAAGTATCCATTGGATAAATTTCTGGTTGAAAACCACTGTTCGCTGCCCTCGGAGCATTCTGACAATTTCACAGAACCATCCGAGCCGCTGGCCAGACAATCTCCGCTAAGGGCGTTGCGCAACCGAATTTGAGCAAACGGGTTCAGAACAGGAAAGTCCACACCGGGCAACTGCATGACCTTAGCGGGGTTACTGTGTTTGTCACTATGAATATTAATCCACGCGCTTTTACGGGCATTCCAGATGCCACGCACATCGCCATACCCGACATCAGAGGGATCGTCGGTAACCCGCTGATAACAGTCATGATGGTTTACCAGAAAATCGGGATTGAATTTGTTATGAAAGCGGTAACCCGGACGCGGGGAGGGCCCGGGCAATGTATTTGACTGACGCCATTCTTTGTACTGCTCATAAAGGAAAATATTGTTTTGACAAACAGACAATTTTGGCAGGAACTTATCATCGCACGGCCCGGGAAGGGCGAGATTACATTTTGCTCGATTAAGAGTGGTCTTTGTGGTGTAGGGCCCCTCAATAAGAAAGATATTGTTTACAAGTTCGAAACTTGGCCACTGATCCCAACGACAGCTATCAAGTTTATAAAGCAGGTTATGTCCGCCTTCGACCTGCCAGTGCCATTTACTTGTATGCCCACCGTAGGGGCCGGGTTGTTCCTGTAGTCGTATCAGGGAATCCCTGATAACAACAGTTTTATCAGACGCATCAATACAACCATCATCAGGGTCGCTTAAAAAATTATAGGTACCATCGATTAGTGAATCTGTAATTGAAAGCCTGTGTAACTGCCCCTCAAAAAAATCATCACGATTCCAGCTCAGCCAGGATTTACGAATATCAAATCCGGCCGCCGGGCTCTTGGCGAGAAACGCATCATGTGTGTTGTGGATGCGCACCCCCTCCACCCGAACGATGCCCGACTCGGACTGCAGAAAATTATTTTTCCGGACTTTTCCACCGCTGTCAGTTGACCAGGGCATGGCAAGCGGGTTCTTCCCGACTATCGCTCCACCTGACCAGCACACAACCTCATCTGCTTCTTCCTCTATGGATAGGGCCGCAAACAGGTGAGCCTTCCTGGGGTATGTCATCTGGTACGCAATTATTCCACGCTGATCTAATCCGGTATTTTCAGCCAGATTAAGGGCCCGTAAATCGTAGTAGGCACAACCTGAGCGATCGGAAAGATCCAGACACCGCCCCTGCCAGCCAAATTCTCGCGTAGTCCAGCGCCGATGTGGATCGTCCAGACAACTAAACACTGATACATCAGGCGAATTTGTCAACCGAACAATCAGAGCGTCGGCTTCAAGCAGCTCGGAGTAAACACCGATCAGGTAAAAAAAAATAAAGCGTTGGAATAATAGAAAGGGCATTTTAGAAATATACAGGCTCCACTTTAAGCGTAGAACAAGTCAGCCATAACTGATAAAGATGGCATTTCGGAATATCAACAGCTCGGAACCCTACCGCGAAACTATACGGTAGTCTACTGCTACTATTCATATAATCGAACAATTATGACGCATCAAATAATCCTGAAGCTTCTATTACGACAGTAAAAATAGACGAAACAATCAAAACCACATTGCTTAATATATACTATCAATAATGGCTAAGAGACCGCAGATTTATGATCATCAGACACCTGCAAGACCTGAAAAAAACCGGCCGCTACGCTGAGAAACCCGGTCACTGGAGTAGCGCAAGATATCTTCTGCGAGACGACAATGTTGGATTTACTTTGACACAAACAACTGTCGCTGCCGGCACTTCCCTCGATATGGAGTATAAAAATCATATCGAAGCCAATCTGATTATTCAGGGCGAAGCAAGGGTCACTGATCTGATCACTCTGGAAGAACACCAGCTCATCGCCGGTTCAAGCTACACGCTGGATAAACATGATCGACACAGATTGCACGCACTCACTGACCTGACAATTGTCTGTGTTTTCACCCCTGCGTTGACCGGTACTGAAACCCATGACCAGGATGGCTCTTATCCGGTACTGTAATTTCTCCCACTGATCTTATGTCTCTTTGCTGGACCTTTGTCAGTCAGCCGATCATTAATACCGCCCATTCCAGCCTTTACTATCAACCTGACGGCTCATAGCATCTTTCAAAAAAATGTAAGTTCTGTCGCCCTGCCCCAAAGATACGGCCCGGCCCGTAGCATTGAAAATTCCCTGCACTTTTTGATGCAAATTAAACTGCGATACCGTCCGGTATCTATACAGGAATGGATCAGCAACTTATTCCCATGCCCCTGATACCAGTAGGCCGTTTGGAAAGTTCGATCACACTTGCTTCGCGACAGACGCCTAAATGGCGTAAGAAAAATTTGATGTAGGCCTGGCTACGCCTGTATTTTTCTGTATTGCTCTGACGACTGTCACTGTGAAAAATTTGTTACCGACTTTCCGCACGCCCCGCTAGTCATTATTTTTCAGGATTTTTTTCCTCATTCTTCAGAATTCGGAATATTTGCCGAAAAACATGTCGGGCGGCATGAAAATCAACAATACCCGGTGCACAACGCGCCACCAACGCATCTACCAGATGCTGCAAGTCGGATATCAGGAACTCAGCGCAGGCAACCCGCCAGGACGAACCGTGACACAGAATTCAAACCAGCAGTCAGGGATTGTTTTGTAGACCAATGAATAGTTTTGTCGAACCAGATCTGCAGAAGACCGGCCTGTCCAGTGCGGTCTACAAAGTATTAAAATCTCTGGCCAGATTTACACTTCGCCGTGGCATGTCGGTCAGTGCTATGAACGAGCTGGCACGACGTGCCTACCTTGATGCAGCGGTAGAACTAATTCAGGCAGAAAACACACGCGCAACAACGTCCAGAATCTGCGCAATGACCGGTATGTACCGCAGGGAAATCCGACGCCTGGAGTCGTTACCACCGCTTACCGACCAGGAACCCAGCGACAAACTGAATAGACCTGCCAGAGTGGTCTCTGGTTGGCTGAGGGATAGCGACTTTCATACGGGTAGCGGCAACCCTGCTGCGTTAAAACCTGAGGGACAAAACAGTTTCGAAACACTGGTAAAGCAATACAGCGGTGATATTACTCCTAACGCAATTCGACAGGAGCTGGAACGTCTCGGCATAGTCAGCACCACAAAGCGGGGTTTAATCAGACTTGAAAAGTCTGTGTATTTAAACTCAACAGAGGAGCACGGCGTGAGTGTGCTTGGTACAGACACCTCTGATTTGATTGATACCATTTCTCATAATATTGATCAGGATAACAACTCAAAGTTGTTCCAAAGAAAAGTAGCGTATATACATGTTCCTGAGGAACACGTACCTGAATTTCATCGTTATTCAGCAACCGAGAGTCAGAAGCTGCTTGAGAAACTTGATCGTTGGTTATCTAAATTGAAAGCGTCTTCCAGCACCGACGACACGTACCGAATCGGGGTTGGCATATATCAGTTCCAATCCTTGCAAAACCCTATCAAAAGTTCCGATGTCGCGCGAGGCCCCGCCAGGACCTCCGAACGTTCAGTGAACTCAAAGTGATTTAGCAATGAAAATTTTTTGTCAGATCAAATGGCCGACTTTAAACACAACTTTGTGCAAAATTGTTTTGGCTTCTGTATTCATTGTAAATGGCTGCAGCGATGATCCTACCGGTGGTATTAGTGGTACGGGAAAAGCCGGCACTCAGTTAAACACAGGGATCATTGTCGGGCAACTCGACTCTCTGAATGAACTATCTATAGACGGACAACCATTCGACACCACAGAGTCCGAGGTGTTAATCAATGGAGTAGCAGCTTCGATTGGCGAGTTAAGAATAGGGATGTCAGTCACTGCAAAAGTAGATTATCAATCCAAAACAGCGACTTCAATCTACTACCAGCCATTACTCGCTGGCCCGATAAGTACCGCGTCGGACGATAAATCCACTTTAGAAATACTCGGTCAGACCATCAGTATCACAGAAGACACGTTTCTGGATGAACTAACCACCGAAGATATTTTTCAGGACAATGTGATCGAGGTGAGCGGTAACAGAAGCAAATCGGAGACTATTATTGCCGAATACGTGCGCGTTCCAAATCTTTCGGATAATTTCTATGTCGTCGGTGATCTTGAAGAAACCTCACAACAAATGTCAACGATCGCTGGCACCAACGTAGATCTGGACTCGTTAGCATCGCAGGAGACTGGTCAGATTCCCGAGATAACACCCGGCACGGTCATAAAGGCGGAAATAGAAGACCCGACGCCAGACAGTTCCCCGGACACACCACTGATTGCTACCAGTGCTGAAGTGGTCAATGAACTCAAGCCTGAAAAATTTGAAACTGTCTCAATCAATGGCGTTGTGTCAGAAGCCTACGAAAGCGGAAATTTCGAAATCCGAAGTTTTATTTTTTCTATCAGCGATGAAACTGATTTTTTTGATCGCTCCGGAAATACAATGCCCTCGATTACGGTAACCGAAGACATGAAAATCAAGGTCGTCGGTGTTTCCAGTGGAGGCAATATTGTTGAAGCCCTGCAGATCACGATTAGACAATAAAACAACCGGTGCAGACAGCACAGGCAGCACCACGCTAGTGTAGTGCAACCGTCAAACGCTGCGAATGAGAGCTTGTCATTTGGTCTTCAACAAGGCGAAGCTCGCAGGCAATGTTGGTTACCTTTTCAAGAGCTTCAACGCAGCGGAAGGCCAAATGACGAGCTCCCGAAGGGGTGGTTGATTAAAGTGCGTTTGATTGGTAATTGCAGGTGGCATCTTTGAGGCGCTCGTGTAGTTCAATGAAATCATGAACTTACAGACGCACTTTCATTAACCGACTCATTTGTAGCATTTGATGGTTGCACTACACTAGTACCCAGTGAGCTCCAGATAACCATGGCCGATACGCCCGCCGTTTTCGTTCTTAAGCATGATAGCCCCCTCCCAGTAGCGCACGGTTAACAACAGCTCCTGGTTTTCGATCAATGGCTCAAAAAAAATCACTTCTTCGGTGTCGCTTCTGCTTAGCTGACCTGCAACCGGGTATCTGGCACCTGCGGGGCTTTGCCACCAGGTGGTGATTTCAAGCTCGGGCACAGGAATAGTTCGCTTGACACCCGCCTTATCAATCTCGACTGCATGACTGTATGGATCTGCGCTGCCGTCAGCTTTACGCAGCTGATAAAACATCATGTCGCGTCCATCATCGAGTTGCAGTGCAAACCAGTCCCAGCCCACCTGATCGCTTGCCAGCGCACTACTACTCCACTCACGATCCAGCCACGCTGAACCCTCAACGGTATATGTTTCGTTGCCAATACCTATCGCGCCCTCAGCACGAAGCCGCGGCAGCGTGTAGTAAAACGAAGCATTACAAGGATCGGCACTCTTCTGGCTGTATCCGGAGTTCCCCTGTAGAACCTCGGGCTTTTCTGCAGTGAGTGTTAATTCGATCTGCTCATCACCGTCTGCAACGTTGAGTGTCCACACACCCGGTGTGTCAGTTTTTAACTCCCAGTCATCGAGCCACACTCTTGCACCACTGTTGATTACCTCGGCACCTGCCAGTCCTGCAGCGGCACGCGCAAAGCGCTCGTGAGCACGGATACTTTTCTGCCCTGCGGCGGTTACGGCGAAGTGCCCCATATAAAACTGCGATGCAGCCCAGGCAGACTGGTTTTCAGGTTTACCAGGCTGATTTGCCACTCTAAAGAATGTCACATGAAATCCAAAGTCTGTGTTATCACTCTGTACATTGCCGGTGATGTACCACCATTCATTTCTGAAAGACGGGTGTGCTCCGTGGTCTTGTGGAAAAATAAACGCTTCGGGGCCACAGGCTCTTTCATAGCCTTTTGCATCACCACCAAGCTCAGTGTGTAACGACACAATCGAACTGACAGGTTGATCCCTCGGGGAATCGCAGGCAGCCACAAACATTACCAGCAACAGAAATATAATTTTCATTGGTGACGCAACGCCTGCGACGGAGACATTCGACTCAAACGCCAGGCCGGATACCAGCCGGCAAGTAATGCAGCAACTAATGCAAGCACCACACTCTCCAGCAACACTGATGGTGGAACAGTAAATTGCATAGTCCAGCCAAACGATCTGACGTTGATAACCGCCACCAGAATTGCAGACATCAACACGCCCAGTGGCAAGGCCAGTATACCCGCAATCAAGCCCATCAAACCGGTTTGCGAAAACAGTATGCGGCGGAGTTCTGATGGTGTCATACCCAGCGCACGTAACACAGCAAACTCGGAACGACGCTCAAGTGACAGTGCCATCAGCGCACTGAGAATACCGACAAAAGCCACCCCGACTGTCAATAAACGCAATACATGGGTAATAGCAAACGTACGATCAAAAATGGTTAATGAGAGTTCACGAATGTCTTTGTTCGAGCGCATCATCAAACCCGGGGATTGGTTAACTACTGTTCGCAGCTGCTCAGTGACAGTCTGCGCTTTACCGTCAACAACGACGACGCCAATGGAACTCAACCCGCGATCACTCCAGTGCCGATGCATGGTGGCCATTGGCATGACTATCAAACCTTTGCCTGCCCCATAGTCAGTAAATACACCGGCAATGTTAAACTCAACACCGCCCTGTTGTGTGTTGATGCGAATGCTATCACCACCTTTTAGCGCATGCCGCCATGATAAAGGTTCAGAGATAAAGACACTATCTGGCGTTGACCACTGCTGCCACAATACATCCGGGTCAATGTTGTCACCGATAAATGAAAGCCCTTTTTTTATTTTGCCGTCAAAGTCTAAAGCAAGCAGGTTTGCAGGCAGCCCCTTTGCTTCAATATCAAGCGTGCGCGCCAGCCTGAGCCCGTCAACCCCGTCTATTTTTTTAATTGAAGGCAATAACGAAGAAGGCAGTGCGTTTCTTAGTGATTGGCCATCTCTGATGTAGATATCTGCCTGCAGTGTCTGACCGAGCCAGTCCGCAACCGAGAGTCGGAAGCTGCCAATCATAACGCCGACACCGCAGGTTGCCGACACAGCAACTACCAATGCTGCCACGGCCACCGAAGTCCGACTCAAACTTGCTGTTAACGACCGCAATGGATACTGCCCCAACCCCCCACGCCTTAACGCAGGAATTTTTTCAAGCAATGAGACCAGTAATACCAGGCACTTCGGTATCAGCAGACTGTAGCCAATCACGATCAAAAACAACGCGACAAACGCCGCAAACAAACCACCACTCAGCATTAGTACAATTACCCCACAAACGCCGAATAACATACCGATGACGGACAACACAGGCACCACCGCCATGGTGGAAGATTCAAGGGTGGAGCGTTGCATTAAGGTGACTGGAGGACTGGCCGCAGCTTCCCGTGCCGGTGCAACTACCGCCAGTACCGTTGCACCAATACCCAGTGCGACGGCTTTGAGCACAGTAGTGACAGGAAAATCCAGACGCCTGACATCCAGCACAAAGTAAAGGTCGTTAATTGTGCGTGTCACCAGGTTCAACAACACACCACCCAGCACCAGACCAAGTAACAAACCAATCGCAATACCGACAAACGCAAACAGCAACGATTCAATAATGATAGAAGCAGCCAGTTCTGTTCTTCGTACCCCGACCACTCTCAACTGCCCGAATACCGCTCGCCTCTGCAGTACAGACAATGTCACTGTGTTATAGATCAGAAAAGCACCCACCAGTAGCGCAAGCAAGCTCATGGCCAGCAAGTTGGTATGAAAAGCACTGGTCATTTGCTGCAGCGC
>CALHCI010000136.1 GCA_937931165.1 uncultured Granulosicoccaceae bacterium | reverse complement strand
GCCGCCTCTCAAAGGATGTGACATCAAACTCTGTTGCGGTTATTCTGCAAATTCGAATAAGTGTCTCAAGATACTGTCAAGATTGATCGGAGCGAGGAAAACACAGATGAAAGTCAATAAAACAGTTCGCAGGCGTGTACTGCAACTTGCTGGCGTTGCACTCATGGGCGGCCTGTTTGCATCAGCGCAGGCTGCCGATACCATAAAAATCGGTGCGGTCGCGCCAAAGACCGGCCCGCTGGCGGGTGGTGCCACAGTGACGCAGTGGCCGAATGTTCAACTATGGGTCGAAGAGGTCAATGCACGTGGTGGCCTCAAGCTCAACGACGGTCAGCGCATGCTGGAACTGATCGAATATGATGATAAAACCAACCCCGGTGAACATATCAAAGCGGTTCAACGGCTGGCAACGCAGGACAAGGTCGACTTCATCGTTGCACCCTACGGTACCGGCTTCAATGTAGCTGCCGCTCCTATTTATGCCAAGTACGGGTATCCTCAAATCGCGGTCAGCGCCATCACTGACAAAATGGATGAGCTTACCGGCAGGTACCCGGGTTTGTTTTTTACCCTGGGTACAACCACGTCATTCGTTAACGGCGTTAAGGACATATTGTCCGATATGCGTGATGCCGGAAAAATAGGCAACAAAGTTGCCATGGTCAATGTGGCAGATGCCTTTGGAATCGAGCTGGCCGAAGCGGCGCGACCTATCTTTACTGATGCAGGTTTCGAACTGGTGTACGACAAATCTTATCCTTTGGGTACACCGGATTTATCGCCTATTGTCAAAGGTGCAAAAGCGGCTGCACCGGATGCGTTCGTCGCATGGTCATACCCGCCTGATACTTTCGGGTTAACAGAACAGGCGATAATTGAAGATCTTGATGTTGGTGCATACTACACGGCTGTAGCGACTTGCTTTCCCGCCTTTGGTGCGAAATTCGGTTCAAAGATCGACGGCGTACTGGGTGCCGGTGGTGTTAATCCCGATACCGATAAGATGAAAGATTATTTTGCAAAGCATAAAGAAATCACTGGTAAAGATGCCGATGGCTGGGCATCTGCAAACACCTATGTGTCGCTGCAAATACTGGAACAGGCAATTGAAGGGGTCGGCGAGGCCGATAGAGAAAAGGTCACGCAGTATATTAAAGACAATACCTTCGACACCATCATGGGTGACATCTCGTTCGAGAATCAGGTATCAAACAAGTTCTGGACAGTTGGCCAGTGGCAGGATGGTGTGTACCGTGGTGTGGCTGCTTCAAATATGGATGGCGCGGCAGAGATCAAGCAAAAAGAAGGATGGAAGTAGTCTGATTTCGCAGCACATTTTTTTA
This sequence comes from uncultured Granulosicoccaceae bacterium, assembly GCA_937931165.1. Taxonomy (GTDB): domain Bacteria; phylum Pseudomonadota; class Gammaproteobacteria; order Granulosicoccales; family Granulosicoccaceae. Next base: position 10,861 of record CALHCI010000136.1, on the reverse strand, counting down.
TAATACGTGCTCCATTGCCTGTTGATAACGCCTGCCGGAGGTCAGTAATTCTTTGGACATACTGATCTCCGGCTTGTTGCTGGGTGGCACCTATGTGCTCATTGCCATGGGGCTTAACCTGCAATATGGCGTAGCCCGAATTATGAATCTCGCTAACGGCGAGATGATAGTGCTCGGTGCACTTGCAAGCTTCTGGGTATTCACCAGTGCGGCTATCAGCCCGATTCTTACGATCTTTCTGGTGTTTCCGATAGCTTTTGTTGGTAACTGGCTCATTTATCGTTTTTTACTTTTACCGCTGGTACGGCGCGCAAAAACCCAGGGGCATCTGGAAGTCGATGCCATTCTCGCGACCTTTGGTATGAGTTTTATTTTGATTGGCATCGTCGTATCACTGAACGGCGGCTACTTCACTTACTCGTTTCTGGCCACGCCCTTCGAGCTTTTGGGTTCGACTGTCGCATTGAATCGCCTGGTGGCTTTTATATTTGCGGTAATAATCGCTGTGGTGCTTTTTCTATGGCTGAATCGCAGCCGCGCCGGTATGGCGGTTCGAGCAGTTTCGGTTAACCCCGGTTCCGCACGCCTGGTTGGCATCAACGTAGAGAAAGTATCAGCACTGGCCTTCGCTATCGGCGGGGCGGTATCGGCAGTTGCCGGTGTACTGATTTCCACTTTCATCACACTCGATGCGTCGGTCGGGGTTATCTTTACCATGAAAGCGCTGATCATTGTAATCATGGGGGGCGTTGGTGATGTGCGCGGAGCCATTATTGCCGCGCTGATTCTGGGGCTGGTGGAAACCACGGTGGCAACGCTGGTCGACCCGGGGTTAACGCTCGCTGCCGCCTACTTTATATTTCTGCTGGTGTTGTTGTTCAGACCTCAGGGTCTGTTTGGTAAGCCGCAAACATGACACCTGAAGACACCAGAAATATTCTGATAGGAATTGTCTGTGTGGCAATAGCCGCTTGTGTACCGCTGGTATTCAATGGCTACTGGCTTAGCGTTGCACTGACGGCAATGATGTACATTGCCCTGAGTACCAGCTGGGCGTTGTTCTCCGGCCCGACACATTATATATCGCTTGCCAGCGGTGCGTTCTTTGGCATTGGTGGATACCTGGTGGCAACGGGTATGAGTGATTACAACTTGTCGTTCTGGTTGATGATGGCAGTATCAGCGGTGGTCGCTACGGTATTTGCCGGATTGATTGGCATGGCCACACTGAGGTTGTCCGGGGTGTACTTTGTGATTTTCACACTCGGCCTGGCTGAAATGATCCGCAACATGGTGTCGTGGTTACAAAACAATGTGCTTGGGTCTCGAGGGCTATATGTACTTACAGATTTTACGGAAGCACATATTTACTGGATGCTGCTGACTGTATCGGTGGCTGTGTTCATATTAGGCGCATTGATTGCGCGTTCCCGCCTTGGCTTTGCAATGCGAATTATCGGTAACGATGAAACAGTCGCACGCCACGTTGGCATAAACACAGCCAGGGCCAAAGTATTGTTGTTTATGACCACCGGATTTTTTGCAGCGATTGTCGGGGCGATTATCGCGCCGCGCTATTCCTATATAGAACCGAATCTGGTGTTCTCACCGGAGTTAAGTTTCCTGGTGGTGATCATGGCGCTGCTGGGTGGTATGCACCGACTCTGGGGGCCGCTTCTGGGTGTAATCCCGTTTACCCTTATCTGGGAAGCGATCAGTATCTGGATTCCAAACTTTACCACGCTGTTTCTTGGTCTGGCTTTCCTGACCATTGTGTACTTCCTGCCCAATGGCGTGGTGGGACTGCTTGAAAAGCTTCGTGGTGGTGCAACACCATGAGCAGCGGACGAACGCTGCTCGATATCGTCGGCCTGACCAAATCTTTTGGTGGTCTGGTGGCGGTTAACGGCCTGAGCTTTAACGTCAAAGAGCGCGAAGTGGTAGGTGTTATCGGGCCGAATGGCTCTGGTAAAACCACGGTACTAAATCTGATTTCAGGAGCGTTTCGACCCACCTCCGGCAGCATTCATCTAAGCGGGCAAGACATCACCCGTAAACCTGCACATCATATTGCCAGAACCGGTGTGGCGCGAACCTTCCAGCTGGTGCGTGTATTACCCGGATTAAGTGTGAGTGATAATGTCATGGCTGGTGCCGTCTTCGGGCGTCGTCGACTCTGGAGACAACAAGCCAGATCTCACGCACAGTCTTTAATAGAAAGAGTCGGTTTACACGATAAACATCGCTTGCCGGTATCGTCGTTAACTTACATCGATCAGAAGCGGGTTGAGCTGGCGCGAGCACTGGCTGGTGATCCGCAGATTCTGTTACTGGATGAGTGGCTGGCTGGGTTAAACCCGAGTGAATTGCAAACCGGTATCAGCCTGATTCAGTCACTGAGTGAAGAGGGCAGAACCATAGTGCTTGTCGAACATGTGATGGATGCGATTCGAACCCTGTGTGATCGTTGTATTGTGATGAATTCAGGGCAATTGCTCGCAGAAGGGTCACCGGATGCAGTGTTGTCTGACCCTGCTGTGATCACAGCCTATCTGGGGGATGACTAAATTGCCCGGCGAGTACGTTAACACAGGAAAAGATTCGTCATGTTAACCGTTACAGACTTAAGCGTACGCTACGGCATGCATGAAGCGCTGGCGTCAGTCAGTCTTGAAGTATCACGCGATGAGATCGTGGTGATACTCGGCGCTAATGGTGCCGGTAAAAGCACTTTGCTAAGCGCTATAGCCGGCAACTGTGCGGGTGAAACAGAGGGACGCATTACACTGGATGGCGAAAATTTGTTGGCGCTCGATGCCGCGCAGATAGTAGCGCAGGGAATTGCGTTTGTTCCGGAAGGTCGTGGTGTGTTTGCCGATCTATCTGTAGAAGAAAATCTGCAGTTGGGATCGTATGCAGAACACGCCCGTACTAATGAGCATCAAAACCTGCAGGAAGTGTTGTCGTTATTTCCTAAACTGGAAGAGCGCAAAAAACAGATCGTTCGCACTATGTCTGGTGGTGAGCAGCAAATGGTGGCGATCGGCCGTGCGTTGATGTCTGCGCCCACAATTTTGATGCTCGATGAACCTTCACTCGGCTTGTCACCGTTGCTGTGTAAAGAGCTGTTCACGTCGCTAAAAAAGGTACGTGACTCTGGAGTGGGCATATTACTGGTAGAGCAGAATGCCAGACAGAGCCTGAGTATTTCCGACCGTGGTTATCTATTGGGTAACGGTAAAATACTAGGGCATAACAGTGCGGAAAACCTGCTAAATGACTCTACCGTGCAGGCGGCCTACCTGGGTGGCGCTGTCGCAACTCACTCCACAGCAACTATGGCACCGCCAGATAAGGTTGAAGGCAAACGTAGTGATTCACCTGAACCTGCGCTTGCGATAAAAACAATTACACCCGACAACAAACAGCATACCGCGCAAACCGTGTCATCTGATTCACTGTTGGATGAAGACATAGACGCGCTGGTAGCCCGTGCAGGCTCCAGTGCAACACGGTTGCGTGAGACTGATGCGGCGCTACCGATGCAGGTTGTAAAGCTTACGGCAGGTAATCCGGCTGTCCGTCCCACTTCGGCCGGTGGTGCCACCAGCAGTTCTGTGCCGGGGATGACTAGTAGCGGGATGAACGGTAGTGGGATGAGTAGTAGCGGGATGAGCACTGGTGGGGGACAGAGTTTTAGTGCGGTTGATCTGCCGCAAACCAATGATGCTGAAGTACAGGCAATGCTTGCTGAGTTTGAGGCGGCAGCACGCAGGGCTGCCTGGCTCTCATCCGCAGGTGTGCGTGACAACAGCAAGTCATTGCCGGAAACACGCACCGATCAACACGAAGATCCGGCCTTGTTGCCACATATTCCGGTGTATAAAAAATCACCGGTCACCGTGTATCGCCGCGATGGTGGTGGCGAACTTCGTAAGCAGGAATAAGCCTGCACCATTCACGAGGCGACAGATTATGATGAACATTAACCCTCTGCAGATTACTCATAAGTCTCCTGTGGGCAGGCAGGTTGAAAAAGCACTGTGGTTTTTTATGAGTAGACAAAAAGATCATTGTGCATCTCGCATGACTCAGCCTGGCACGTGGTAGATCACTATGGCTAGAAAGCTCGATTACTACCGAGGCGGTGAGTGGGTCAGCACCGCAACGCGATTTGCGGATAATAACCCTGCCACTGACGAGGTCTGGGCAGAGGTTGCCGATGCAGACTTAAACGCAGTCAGGCAGGCGATCCAGACAGCGCAGGAAGCTTTTGCAGCGTGGTCCGCACTGCCGTACAGCAAGCGCGCCCACTACATGACGGCTATGGCACAGGAGTTTGCCAATCGCCAGAGTGATGTGGTTGATGCGCTGAAGGCTGAAGCGGGTGGATGGTTTGGCAAGGGAATGTTTGAATCCGGTTATGTTCCCGAGGTCTTTCACGCCGCCGCTGCCACTACCTATGCGCCGGTGGGTGAGGTGATGCCATCAGAACATCATAAGCTGTCCATAGCATCGCGACGACCAATGGGTGTGGTGTCGGTGATTTCTCCATGGAATTTTCCTGCGCTGCTCAGTAGTCGTGGCTTCGCTTTTCCAATGGCGGCCGGTAACACGATTGTGTTGAAACCCTCAGAAGAGACGCCTTATACCGGCGGTTTGCTGTTCGCCGAGGTAGCCGAGGCGGTTGGTCTGCCACCGGGGGTATTGAATGTAGTGACTTGCTCAAGAGATAACGTTCAAGCTGTCGGTAACGAACTGGTCGAAAACCCTTTGATTAAAGGTATATCGTTTACCGGCTCTACAGCCGTGGGGCGGCAGATTGCAGCAAAGGCCGGTGCGCACCTTAAAAAAGCCTGTGTTGAGCTGGGTGGAAAAGATGCCTTGATTATCTGTGAAGACGCCGACATGGAAAGAGCTTTAGGTGCCGCGAACTTCGGCAGTTTTATGCATCAGGGGCAAATCTGTATGAGTGCTGAAAAGATCCTTGTGCAGGAAGGGATCTTTTCTGAATTTCTGGCAGGTTTTGTTAAACGTGCGGGGGCGTTGAAAGTCGGTGATCCATCAGCAGACAACAGCAATGTTATTGGCCCGCTGATTAATGACAAGCAGGTCGCTACGGTACAATCACAACTACAGGACGCTATCGCTAAAGGTGCGAAAGTTGAGGTGGGTGGCAATATAGATGGACGCTTCGTTGAGCCTACGATACTGACGCGTGTCACGCCGGAAATGACAATCTATCAGAATGAAACCTTCGGGCCGGTGGTGCCGGTGATTCCTTTCCAGACAGATGAACAGGCCGTGGCTATTGCCAATGATACTGAGTACGGGCTTTCATCAGGTGTAGTCACACGAGACGAACAACGCGCACTGGCTATTGCATCGGGACTGGAAACCGGTATGTGCCACATTAACTGCTCACCGGTTAATGATGAGCCACATATCCCCTTCGGCGGATCGAAGTCATCCGGTGTAGGGCGACACGGTGGCCGGTGGTCGACCGAGACATTTACAGAAACGCGCTGGATAACTATTGACAGAGGTGGCAGGCCGTATCCGCCGATGTTTTAGTTTCATTTATAGAGAATTGGTTATGACAGATCAAAGCTGGATGACGGGGAAGCTGCTTCGCGATAAAACTATTGTGGTGACCGGCTGTTCTTCAGGCATTGGTAAGGAAACCGCAAGGCTTGTTAAACAGCTTGGTGGTGATGTGCTGGGTGTTGATGTGCATAAAACCGATGATTATGTCGATGAACTCTATATTGCAGATATGTCTGATCGGCGGACGTTAAAAGCGCTGGTGATGGCGCTGCCCACCGGTATTGACGGCATCGCAAACAGCGCCGGGTTACCTCCGACTGCACCGGCAGAGAAAGTGATTCTGGTTAATCTGGTTGGTTTGAAATTTTTTACCGAAAATATGATTCCCAAACTCAATGATAATGCCTCTATTGTTAATCTTGCCTCACTGGCAGGCTTTGGCTGGCCCGCCGCACTGGACGCTATCAAAGCGAGTGAAGGTCTGGAATTTGAAGATGTCGGCGCTTTTCTGCGTGAACATAATATTTCCAATGAAGGAGGCCGCAGTTACTTCTTTTCAAAAGAGGCACTGATGGTTTGGGTAATGAAGGAACGCTGGACATGGCGAGATCGTGGCATTCGCATGAACAATGTTTCTCCCGGTCCGGTGGAAACACCGATTCTGCAGGATTTTCTGGATACACTGGGTGAGCGTGCCGCTGAAGACAGGCTGCTGATGGACCGGCCGGGGCGGCCGCAGGATATCGCACCGGTCGTGGCTTTTATGTTGTCGGACATGAGCGCCTGGATTCGTGGCACCAATATTCCTGCCGACGGGGGCATGAGTTCGCATTTGCACTGTAAAACCAACCAGTTGTTGGGAGATTAATAATGAACGCAGCAACAATACTTATTTGGGCCGTTGTACTACTGGTTATTCTGGCAATTGTTATTGCCATTTTTGCGTCGTTCTACAAACGTTCAACACGAGAATACAGCTTGATACGCACCGGCCTTGGGGGTCGCAAAGTAGTAATGGATGGTGGTGTGGTGGTGTTGCCTTACTTTCATGACCTGGCGCGGGTCAATATGCAAACTACACGCTTCGAAGTGACCCGCTCAGCCGATCAGGCACTGATCACCAAAGATCGCATGCGGGTTGATGTCGGCGTTGAGTTCTATGTGTCTGTAGACCCGTCTGTCGATGGTGTATCGCGGGCTGCGCAAACATTGGGTAATCGCACTTCTAATCCTGAAAAACTGCATGAACTCATCGACGGCAAACTCATCGATACACTGCGCTCGGTAGCCGCGCGAATGACGCTTGACGAACTGCACGAAAACCGTGGCGAGTTCGTTGCAGAGGTTCAGCAAAACGTCGCCGAGTCCCTTAGCAGAAATGGTCTGGCTCTGGAAAGCGTGTCACTGACGTCACTCGATCAAACGCCGTTTAAATCACTGGATGAAAACAATGCGTTTAACGCGGTGGGTATGCGCCGCCTGGCTGAAGTCATTGCCGATTCGAAAAAAGAAAGAGCGATTATCGATCGTGATGCGGAAGTCGCCGTTCACCGTTCAACGATGGAGGCATCCAAATTAAAGCTCGGTATTGATCTTGAGCGGCAGGCCGCCGAACTCGAACAGGTGCGTGAAATTGAAACCTTAAGAGCGCGGCAACTGGCAGAAATTGCGGAGAGAAAAGCCAAAAGTGAAGAAGCAACCAATGCCGCTCGAATACAGATGGAAAAAGCCATACGCACTGAAGACATTGCGCGTGAGCAAGCCATCAGTGAAGCAGAAATACAGCAGGCAACAGCACTGGAAGAAGCCAGACAAAGACGCAATATTGCTGTATCTATTACTTCACAGGAAGAAAGTAAGGCACAAGCGGCTGCAGACCAGGCGCGTGCTGACGCTGTAGCCGCGGCCGAAGCGGTTGCCACCGCACGCGCTGTTGCCACCGCACAGCGGGACAAACAGATTGCATTGCTGCAGGCGCAAAAGGTTAATGAAATACGATCAGATGATCTGATCACACGAGCGCAGGCGCAGGCTCACGCTGCAGTGGAACAGGCAAAATCCACGCTATCCAAAGCCGAAGCTAAAGCACAAGTGAACAAGTTAAGGCTGGAGTCGCAGCGTGCCAAACTGAGTATTGAAGCGAATGCGCGGCGCGAACTGAATGAAGCAGACAATCTGCTTTCCGCCGAGATCGTTGCGCTCAAAGCCGAGCTTGCTAAACTCGAGGCCCTGCCGAAAGTAGTGGCTGAGATGGTGAAGCCTGCCGAGAAAATCGGATCGGTCAATATTCATCATGTTTCAGGTTTGGGCGGCGGTGGCTCAAACAAGGGCGGTGATCAGTCCAAGCCGGTAGTTAACCAGGCCCTGGATTCGGTGATGGACATGGCGGTTCAGTTACCTGCGCTGAAAAAGCTCGGTGAAGAACTGGGTATGAGTATGGACAAAGGGGTGAGTGGTGTGACTGAGGGGCTGGACAATAAAAAGTAGTGTCATTCACCGCTTCTTTTTAAAACACGCTTATCGTGCGAGCGGAGGTTCCTTATTATCCGCCAAGCCGGCGAGAAATCGAAAGGCCGCTGACTGTCTGTTGATTAGCGATTTTTCTTTGGTCGCAAATGACGCCGCTTGTATCGCTACAATACTGTAGTAAGACCATGTGTTCTCGTTATACCTTGAAACGATGACCAGGCTTTTAATTGCATTGGGCACGAATAAAGTGACCGGCCCAAGTTTAATGGGTGAGATGTTCTCGCTGAGAATCGTAAGGCTGTTTTCATCTGAGGTAACAGCGTTAAAGCGGTAGGTATTCATGCCCCAGGTGCGGGTATCGTTCTGCGCAAAGTACAGTGGCTCGCCACTTAACACTTCAACGCTGGAAAAATCATCGCGTGTGTCTTTTGTGCTATCGGTGCTTAGTGCAGTTGATTCGGAGATTAACTTCCGCCAATTCTTATCTGTGGTTGACCAATAACGCAGACCCTGCATTTGCGAAAGGCCACCGGCACGGGAAGCGATATCCTCGACTGTCCCGCCATGATGAAACCTGCCAGCAAGTGCCACTACTAATGTCGCGTTGTCTGTATGTAACCCCTGACAGTTGATTGCTGGCCCCGCAAGATTACGCCAGATTCTATAATTCGGATTTTCACCAGCATCGCTGTAGAGCGGCAATGGGGCGTTGTGTTGGTCAGGGCAGGTGGGCATCTGAGTCTGCGCTGCGACTCCGCCTGCGTGCAGCGCGCACAAGATGAGAACACAATAGATCAAAGCTGCTTTTAACGTACTTATTGCGACGGTATATGGTTTGCTGGAATTCATCACCAGATTACATGTTCTGACACTGTAAGGTTATAGCTTGATTTTAGCGAACACAGTTATGTGGGTTGGTTCAATGATTAAAACAACCAGATGTCGGTTGTTCTGTGACAAATTTAATTTGCAGAAGACACTGAGTGCTTTCGTCGCTGCCACAATGCATAGAGTGTGATTGCAACGAAAATCGCCAGGGCAGGCAGCAATACGATATCCAGGTAACCGACCAGCGCGGTTAAACCCACGGATCCCAGTATTACTACCAGCAATGGCGTAAAGCAGCACAGTGCTGTTATCACTGTCCCGGCAAACCCGATGGTGAGAAGTGATTTATTACTCATGCAATTGTGTCCGGTGTAAACATGCGCAAATTGTATCCCATGGTAGCCCGGATAATTCACGATATCGACGGCATCTCACTTGATCTTTGTTTCCACAGCGAATTTTTTCTTTTGCAAATATCAGTAAGTATTCGACGCAAGAAGAAAATCCGCTGTGAAAACAAATCTCTGCGCGATATGCTCGCCATTTCATGAATAATCCGGGTTAGTAATCACGGCAGGAATGTTAGCAATAGGTTGCTGGTCAGAATAAAAAGCCGGATTCGCTCGAAATAGAATGTTTTTCAGTAAACGCAGCAACCCCTTCAAACCCGAGATTTCTGCCAATGCCGGAATGTTTAAAACCGCCAAACGGTGCTCGAGAGTCCTGAGCCATTGCGCCATGATTGTTGATATAGGTGTAACCGGCTTGCAGTTGTTTTGAAATGGCCAGCGCTCTCGATTTATCGGTCGTCCATACCGATGAGCACAATCCGAATTCGGTGTCGTTGGCAAGCTGCACCGCTTCGGCGCTGTTATTGAATGTCATAATCGGAAGTACCGGCCCGAATTGCTCTTGTTTAACCACTGATAAGCGTTGATCAGGGTTGAGTACCAGTGCGGGCTTTTGAAAGTAGCCGGCCGTATACAGTGATTCATCAGGAACGTTACCGTGTTCTTTTACTACGCAACTGTTGGCGCGGGCCTCGGCAATCATGTCGGTAACAACCTTTAACTGTTTTGCATTATTGAGTGGTCCCATCGTTGTGTTGGGCAATAAACCATCACCGACAATGGCTTTGTCACAGGCAGCCGATAATCCGTCAACCACTTCATCATATCGGCTGGTATGTACATAGAGACGTTTGAGTGCCATACATATTTGCCCTGACGTCGCAAAAGCGGCAAAAAACATTTTTTGAAAAGTGGTGTCGTTAAGCTCCGCGTCTTCAAGAACAATTGCCGCGTCATTTCCACCGAGTTCGAGAACTACTGGTGTCAGATTTTCTGCCGCCACTTTCATAACGTGCCGACCAATCGGGATAGACCCTGTGAAATTGACTGTGCGCACCAGACGATGGCCTACCAGAGCATCTCCCATCTCAAACGCATCGCCGGTCAGCACGTTGATAACACCCGGTGGAAACAACCGGGCAATCAGATGTAGTGTTTGCATGGGGGCCAGAGCGGCGTTTTCCGGCAACTTGATTACCACTGTGTTACCTGCCAGCAACGCCTGCGGCAGTTTGGCGCCGAGAATAGACAGCGGCCAGTTCCACGGAACAATCAGCGCTGCTACTCCGCGTGCCTGACGAGTGATGATGGTGTCAAACGGGGGCGTATCGATTTTTTCATCTGCTGCAATCCGGCCGGCATAGCTTGCGGTCACCTTGAATCGATCGCCAAAGCGTGAAAGCTCCATTTGGGTTTCGCGAAGTACTTTTCCGTGTTCACGGGTAAACAATGTTGAACGGTTGGCAATACCTTCGGCATCCAGCGTTAGCGCAGCGGCAGCCTCTCTTAGTTTTGCGGCTCTTTCGGCATAGGATAGCGACGACCATCCCGGAAACGCGGCGTGGGCGCTGACAACTGCTGATTCTACGTCGCCTGTTGAAGCCGCAGCAGCGTAACCCACCAGTTCGGTGGGCCTTGCCGGGTTAAACAGTTCGTACACCCGCTTG
>CALHCI010000135.1 GCA_937931165.1 uncultured Granulosicoccaceae bacterium | reverse complement strand
ACATTGCACTCACCAGTACACTGAATGCCATGGTACATCTGGCTGCATTGCAGGTATCACGCATATCCAAACTTTTGTTCGCACGGTTTACCGGTTTAACTAACGGACTGACTGATGCAGGCACCGATGGCGCGGGGCTTTCGCCACTGATGAAGACGGCGGAAGCGCTTTATGCAGAAATTGCTCATCTGGCAACCCCTGCGCCGGTGTATCCGGGCATATCAGCAGATGCACTGGAAGATGTTGTCACGCATACCTCTATACCGGCCAAATCAACTTTTGCAATTGCCCGAAAACTCAGGCAACTCACGGCGATTGAAATGATTGTTGCAGCGCAGGCAATCGATGCCAGACAAATCACCCTTGCGCCTGCACTTGGCACATACTATCAATCTATCCGTGTTGCCTCGGCGCATGTATCACAAGACAGACCACTGGGACAGGATATTGATACACTGGCCAACGATATTGAACAGGGCACCTTCTGCACATGCAACAGTTAAACCTTACTTATATCAATGGCCCGGACATCACCAGGCTCGCACTCACCAACGATGAAATACTCGAAGCCGTAGAGTCTGCGCTGCATGCGCAGGGAGAAGGCCAGACAGTCATAGAACCCCGGGTGCATCTGGTACCGGAAAGTTCTGACAAGGGCCACTTTAACGTGCTCAGAGGAGTCATTCACCCGTTGGGTGTTGCTGGTGTTAAGGTGGTCGGTGACTTTGTAGATAACTATAAAAAAGATCTACCCTCAGAACTCGCCGTACTAACGCTGTTCTGCCCTGAGACCGGTGTCCCCAAAGCTATTATCGACGCCAGCGCAATCACTGACATGCGTACCGGTGCTATGACCGCGCTTGGCGCAAAGTATCTCGCCAACAAAAACAGCCATGTGCTTGGCCATATTGGTGCACGCGGCACGGCATACTGGAATGTGCGACTGCTAAATCATCTGTTTCCACTTGAGGAAATTCGTGTCCACTCAAGGCGACCGGAAAGCCGCAACGCCTTTGCAGAACAATTGCAGCAGGACTTAAACCGCGACATTATCGTTACCGATAACTGGCAGGATTGCATTGAAGGCGGAGATATCATGGTTGAAGCGTCACGACTCCCCGAACCACACCCGCACCTGAAAACCGAATGGGTAAAACCCGGATCGTTTATCGTGCCGTACGGCACCATGAGTGCCGTTGAATTTTCATTAACCGATATTATGGACAAAGTAGTTGTTGACGACTGGGGGCAATGCGCACCCGGCAAACCTTTCGGTTCACTACGCAGACACGTAGATGAAGGAAAAGTCACCCAACAATCAATATACGGCGAGCTGGGGCAGATTGTCTGCGGTCAGCTCAACGGCCGTGAATCTGCCAGTGAAACTAATCTGTTCTGGCATCGAGGCTTGAGTACGACTGATATTGCGTTGGGATGTGCCATATTAAATAAGGCGCAATCACATGGCGCAGGCCAGCAACTGCGGTTTCGGTAAAGGTTTTCTCGCCTACCTAACTGTATTCACATAACCCAGTATCACTTCCGCCACCTGATCAATTTCTTCAATAGGCGCATAGTGATTTGAACCACGAATACTCATGATACTGCTGTTTGGCGTGCACTCTGAAAAACGATTGGACATCAGCTTCCAGTAGTCGTGTGTTTCTTCACCGAATAACACCAGTGTCGGTGCAACCACTTTTGAGACAAAATCGCAGGTCAGTTGCGTTTTATCGTTACCAAACCGGGAGAGATTGACCGGTAGCGATCTTGCATTTTGCCTGGTAAGTTCACGAATCGGCTCACGCTCCTGCTCGTAACCGCCTTCTTCCATTTCAAATACCAGCTCAAACATTTCACGTAACGCACCTTCATCGTCACCGCGCTGAAGGTGCTCGTCAACAGGTGCCCATTTTCTAAACCAGTTTTGTTGAAGTGCTTGTTGATCATCGGTTAACTCCATGCCTTGAAAGACATTATCTTCAACCGGCTCAAAGTGGATGAGACTTTTAAAAAGATCCGGTCTCGCTACTGCTGCTGCAATTGCAGTACGAACACCCGACGACCAGGTCACCACGTGCGCTGCATCAATATTAAGATGCTCGATAAGTCCGATCAGATCGTGGGCGAAATTCTCTACGCTGTACTGTTCTCCACTGTCTTGCCAGTTTTGCGTTCCAAAGTATCTCCTGGAATAGCTAATGTAGCGGTGATTCTCTGACACCGGCACCATATAGTGACCCCAGCTGCGGTAGTCATTAAACGCACCGTGAACAAATATTACGGGCTCCCCTTCTCCCACATCAAGATATTCAATGTCAGTTCCATTAACCTGCACTACCTTTGCACGAGGCAGCGTGATGTTTGCAAAGTCTGTGCTGTTTCCCCTTGATGGTAAACCTGCCTGTATCAATGCATCACGAACCCGGGCAAGAAAACTCTCTGGAAAACATAACAAGTCGTAAATTTCCAGCGCTTTTTCCAGTGTAAAGCCGGGATACATATATTGCAGCGTTGCCACTGATTTTCTGGCTTCGTCGAGCCTTCCAAGATGTGGCAGCGTATAGGCCAGTTGTAAATGACTCATCCAGTTGCGTTCATTAAACGCTTTCAGAAAATATTCATAGGCCTGCTCATAATTCCCTTCAAAGTAGGCTGCTTTAGCCGGCCCCATCCACCACCACTTACGATAACGACGCGGCTCAATCTCAAGCGCTTTAAAAGTTAACTCAGCCCCCTCCTGCCAGCGACCCGAGTAGGCCAGCCAGTTTCCGAACGCACCCATGAGATTTGGATCACCCGGATTAATCTGCAAACCGCGATCAATTGCGGTTTTAAGTTTGTCCGCCTCGCAGGCAGAGAAATAAGCTTCGGCCATACCCCAGTAAACGGCAGTGTCATATCCATCAGACAATGATTCAGCACGATTCGCCGCATCAATGGCTTTCTCCGGCAGATGCGCCCTTAAAGCGGGATCACTACGCATTGGCTCCGGCAACGTATTTGCCCACCAATACTGATGCGCGTAAATTGTGGCTTGCAATGCCCATGCTCTGCCATCGTCAGGGTCTTTGTCGAGTATGGCTGCAAGGCAGGCTTCAGCTCTGCGGGTAATGGTGTCTTCTTCACCGGAGCATTTTGAACAACCGAATCCATGCGCATAACAGGCGGCTTTACCTAACTCCTGTGCCGGAACTAATCGAGTGGACTCAAGCAACCAGGTATCGACAGCCCCAACCCCCGGGGACGCAACTGCAGCGGCAATACGCGAAGCAGTTTTCCGTAGGGCAGAATCATCACGATGATAAGAATCTGCAAATAGCACTTTATTCGAACCAACATGTGTCAGTTCAACTGTCAGGGCATCAGAGCCACCGGATGACAACCGTAAATGCAGATTTGCATCCGATTCATCCGCAAGTTGAACCGTTCGGTAGCGTGACAACGCGACACGTAACTCGGAGACAAGCTCGGCGTCATCACTAGTGATATTCGGCTCACCCGGTGCAGCATTTGTAATCGCAAGCATCGGAATACCATTAGTTTCGTCATGTTCTACCGATGGAATTGTGCTTTTTGAATCACTAACAACAGCGGTTAAAAAATAAGTGAGAACACAAAGTGTCAGCAAACCGGGGGCAAACCAAATCCATCTTGAGGATGTTTTTGCCAGATCAGGCTGATCAGTCGATGGGTCTTTCGGTATAGGTTGTGCGGGTAATTCATCGGCAACAAGCTGATACCCTCTACGAGGCAGCGTGATCAGAATGCTGCGATCATTGTCACCCAGTGCCTTACGTATTTCGGAAATACACTTAGTGAGCGAGTCGTCAGTGACAGCGACTTCCGCCCAGATACTGTCAATCAGTTCCTGCCTTGTGACCAGTCTGTCGGAGTTATCGGCAAGGTAGCAAAACACCTCTACTGACTGCGCTCGTAATCCGGCACTTTTCCCCTCTGGATCAATCACATCCTGCAATGGCGCAGAGTAAGTAAAGCCAGCGAAGCTCTTCGTACTTTCGTCATTCACGGTCTATCTCCTTGACAACGCCCCCATGTAAACAAACAGGCGCAAAGAAAATGTAACATACCTGAACTTGTTTTTAGTGGTTTAAAACGCTGTGACCGCTCAATAGTAACAAGTTGCCGGCAGTATCATCCGCACACTTGCGCCTGCGGAAACACTATCGGCAATCTCCACACGCCCGCCATGTTTGGTGACGACACCATTGACAATCGCAAGCCCAAGCCCGGCACCGCCGAGACTTCTGGTTCTGCTGCTGTCCAGGCGCACGAATGGTGCAAGTATGCTTTTTCGAGAGGCCTTATCAATACCCGGACCGTTATCATCAACGCTTATGACGAGTTCCTGCTGTGCTATTTCACACCCGACCGATACATGATCATTCGTATACTTAAGCGCATTACTAACAAGATTGCGCAGCGCACGCTGAAATTGAACCGGATCAACCACCAGAGTCAGAGCCTGATACGGGTTGTCGACCTGCACCGCCACATCAGCGCGCAGCGCCTGAACCGCTGCAATAGATTCACGTATCATGTCGGACAGTGACACTTCAGTGCATTGCAACGGTGGCGCACTGTGCTGCAATCGTGCATAGCGCAGCACTTCGGTCACCAGGTCATCAAGTTCTTCAAGTGCCGTACTGACTTCATGTTTGCTCTCGGTTGGAAAATCACTGGACGATTCATGCATTTCCAGCGCAAACCGCATTCGCGCCATAGGTGCGCGAAACTCATGCGCTACTGCACGCATCAGCGCTTGCTGATCATTAACCAGCTGTTCTTTGTCGTTGAGTAGATTGTCTACCTGATCTGCCATCGACTCCATGGACATACCAAGCTTACCGATAGCGTCTGAAGCGGTATCACTATTCCTGGCTTTTAAATCACCACCACTATAAGCGTCGGCAAGTGATTGCAACTTGCGCAGCCGCCTGGCAATGGGATAAAGCGTTAACAAAGCAGCCAGCAAGCCAATCAGTAACACCGATGCCACCGTGACTACGCTGTTGAGTAACTGCCTTCTGTCATAGCCGTCATAGGGTAGTACCTCAATCACCATTGCTTCACCGGGTATGAGCAATTCAAGTACCGGTGTTCCGTCAATTAGCGTGGCCAGCACCTGGTTGCGACTGGAAAGCTCCGCAAAATCTTCTACTGCTTCATCATAATCAGCGGCTTTAAACCAATCGATATAGTAGTTATCGACACCGTCGACTTCTGACAAGGCTTCCTCCCAGTCTTCTTCCGGTAACAGATGCAGCCGGTCAAACAGTCGCTTACCAAAGTCTTCGAGTGCGACCGCATGTTCATTCGGATCTGTCTGGAATGGCGGATTTAAAGCAAGCCAGTAAGAAGCGCCGGCAGAGGCTGCAAGGGCCGCCAACAAGGAAAATATGGTCGTTAAGAATATTTTGTTCACGGTGTTAGCAAATAACCCTTGCCGCGGACACTCTTTATGATCACGGGGTCTTTCGGATCGTCGCCTATCTTCTTTCGCAGTCGCGATACCCGCAAATCAATTGTGCGATCCGTTCCATCGTGTTCCAGACCACGCAGGTTTTTATTGATATCGTCGCGACTGAGTATTTCCCCCTTGTTTTCTGCAAACAACCATAGCAAGGCAAATTCAGCATCCGTCACATCAACCTTTTCATCATCTACCCGCACTGACATCGAGCTTCGATCTATCACTAAGTGTGAGGTAGAAATATTGGTAGCCGCTTCCCGCACATCACCTTCACGGCGGCGCAGCAATGCTCTGATACGCGCGAGCAGCACCCTGGGGCGAACCGGCTTCGCCAGATAGTCATCTGCACCGGTCTCCAGTCCGGCCACCTCGTCAATATCATCATCGAGCGCCGTTAACATTAAAATAATCCCGTGGTAGTTTGGCCGAACCTCACGACAAACACTTAACCCATCCTGCCCCGGCAACATCAGATCAAGTATCACCAGATCTGGCTGTTCGAGGGTAATAGCATCAACTGCCGAGTTGCCATCAGTTACCACAGAAACGTTAAACCCCTGACCCTGCAGGTACTGAACCACTAGCCGGTTAAGCGATTCATCGTCATCGACAAGCAGTATATTCGGTGTGGACATGGCTGTTCAGTAAGGTTTGTTTGGTACCTTCGGCAGAGTTTAGCCGATTAGCAGTAATACTTTGTACGGGTTTTGTATCAGGCTGATACAAACCGCTGGCTTTTGTAGCAATGCGCTACCGGCTGCACACCAGCGGCCAACGGAACCACACACACTTCTGCCGTAACTTTTCCTTGCACACACAGCGAAGGAAAACACATGACATCTACCACTACTCACGCTATTGCCGTTACCGCACTGGCACTTACTCTGAGCGCCTGCGGTGGCAGCAATGCCCCCGACAGCACCGCGACTTCCGCACAGACCCCGGATACCGGCACGGCCGACACTTCGTTACCACTGCGCCCAGACCGCTTTCCGTTAATTGTCGGTGGCACTGTTGTTAATCACAACAAATATCAGTGGATGGCAGCGCTCGTCGAAGCCGGTGAAACCAATACCTCTCGCGGTCAATTCTGCGGGGGGTCACTGATTGCATCCAACTGGGTGCTGACCGCTGCACACTGCGTTGAAGACATGCGGGCTTCGGATACCGATGTGCTGCTTGGACAAAAAGACCTGCGTAACAATAGCGGTGAACGTATTGCCGTAAGTCGCATAGTAATGCACCCCGATTATAACCGGCAGGGCTACCCGGACCTCGCGTTGTTGGAACTGTCTGAATCGAGCGAAGCTGCCGTTATATCGCTGCCGTCTTTCAACAACCCGGCACCGCGGGACGGTGAGATATCTACAGTCACCGGCTGGGGTCAGGTATCCGAAAACGGCCCGGCCACAGATCAACTGCGCGAATCATCTATGCCGATTGTTGACCACAACACCTGTAACCGCGCCTACAACAACGACATTGTTGAAGAAGCCATGGTGTGTGCCGGCACATCTTCCGGAGATAAAGACTCCTGTTACGGCGACAGCGGCGGTCCACTGTTTGTTAAACGTGACAACGAATATGTGCAGGCAGGGATAGTGAGTTTCGGTGAAGCCTGCGGACTGGCCGGTGTGCCCGGTGTTTA
>CALHCI010000134.1 GCA_937931165.1 uncultured Granulosicoccaceae bacterium | reverse complement strand
GAAACTGCGCTTCCTCAACCAGCTTGTCCATTATATTTCGAAACTCAAGCAAGGCAATCTGGTGGGCGATTTGAAACGCCTGGGTTGAAGGCTGACTGCGTTGGTTTACCTGCAGCAGGCGAGTGTCTGTGTGGAATCTTCGCAGTGCCTGGGTGTTTTCAAGATCTTCTGACACGGTGACGTTGTGTTGGACTTTCAAGTAGTCGCGGAAGTGTTGAATGCGATCGCGGTAGCGATGCTGTGGATTCTCACTGAGTTTTGTTGCCAGTGCCTCGGCCGCCAGATCAAGCTCGTCGACATAATTATTCTTAAAGTGGAAATAGTCGCGCACCTCCTCATAGGGAGTTGGCTCGCCAATGACCCCGGAGCGTGTAATCGTATCGTCAAGTTCTGCCAGCTGGTCGCTCGCCCTGCGAAGGGCCTGGTGCATCGTGATGACAGAGAGTGCCACGGACGGTGAGTTCTGGGCTGCGAGCCTGAGTTCCCGGGATGATGGGGATTTGCCGTCAAACAACGGGTCTGCGTAGCACTCCAGCAGGTCAGCCATTAATCGGTCACTGTCCTGCCGCGAGAGATCTGCAATATTGACTGCAAATCGCTCAGCCAGTGCCAGCAGCACGGTAGCGGTGACATGCCGCTGATTGTTCTCGAGCTGGTTGAGGTAGCTGTTTGATATTTCCAGTTGTTCGGCAAACTGGGCCTGAGTCATCTGCTGTTCGTCGCGCAGCTCTCGCAGCTTCTGGCCGATAAACAATTTAGGAGTACGCATATTTGCAAGTTTGCAAATATAAACTGTAAATTGCAAATGTTGTAAATGTATGCGCGAATACAGTTGCGACTTTGCGCTCGGGTATTAGAATCAGGTTGTCCCGATAATCTACTGATTTACCGTCATTTCTGCCGCCATTTTCCGTCTTTCTGAGGACTTTCGGTGGTTCGACTTGCAAATACTACGAGTGAAACCTTGTGCTTCGCTCAGCGACGGGCCGACCAGTCCAATGATCCAGAGAAAAATCAGCTTATGACCAATGTTTTGCAAGAGTTGTCCGATCGGCGTGATCAGGCCCGTCTGGGCGGGGGGCAGGCGCGCATTGACAAGCAACATGCAAAGGGAAAACTGACTGCTCGCGAACGGCTTGATGTGCTGCTCGATGACGGTTCGTTTGAAGAGTACGACATGTACAAAACGCATCGTTGCACCGATTTCGGCATGCAGGATAACAAGCCCCCGGGTGATGGTGTTGTGACCGGCTGGGGCACGATTAATGGCCGCCCGGTTTACGTTTTTTCGCAGGATTTCACCGTGTTTGGCGGATCGTTATCTGAAACCCATGCCGAGAAGATCTGCAAGGTGATGGATCTGGCCGTGCAGAATGGCGTGCCGTTGATTGGTCTTAACGATTCGGGTGGTGCGCGGATTCAGGAGGGCGTTGCGTCTCTGGGCGGCTATGCCGAGGTCTTCTGGCGCAATGTACAGGCATCGGGTGTGATTCCGCAGATCTCTGTTGTCATGGGGCCGTGCGCGGGTGGTGCGGTTTACTCACCGGCCATGACTGACTTTATCTTCATGGTGAAAGATACCAGTCATATGTTTGTGACGGGTCCCGATGTTGTGAAGACAGTGACCAATGAAATTGTCACAGCCGAAGAACTCGGTGGTGCAGGCACGCACACAAAAACCTCATCAGTGGCTGATGGTGCTTTTGAAAATGATGTTGAAGCATTGTTTGAAGTGCGACGATTGTATGATTTTCTGCCGTTATCCAATCGCTGTGATGCACCAAAGCAAAACACTAATGATCCTTACGACAGAGAATCCGCAGCGCTCGATACGCTGGTGCCGGCAGATCCGAGTAAACCTTATGACATGAAAGAGGCAATCCATGCGATTGCTGATGACGGAGACTTTTTCGAAATTCAACAGGACTTTGCCAGTAACATACTGTGCGGTTATGTGCGTCTTAATGGTGAAACCATTGGCGTTGTAGCGAACCAGCCAAAAGTCCTTGCCGGTTGTCTTGATATTAACAGTGCGCGCAAGGCTGGTCGCTTTGTACGCTTTTGCGATGCGTTCAATATTCCCATACTAACGCTGGTGGATGTGCCGGGGTTTCTGCCGGGCACAGCGCAGGAGTATGGTGGCATTATTAAACACGGCGCAAAGCTGTTGTTTGCTTATGCTGAAGCTACCGTACCAAAGGTTACTGTCATCC
Source organism: uncultured Granulosicoccaceae bacterium (assembly GCA_937931165.1). Classification (GTDB taxonomy): domain Bacteria; phylum Pseudomonadota; class Gammaproteobacteria; order Granulosicoccales; family Granulosicoccaceae. The sequence continues at coordinate 2,444 of CALHCI010000134.1, read as the reverse complement.
TTAGAAAAGCCTATGGTGGTGCTTACGATGTGATGTCGTCAAAGCACATACGCGCCGATGTTAACTACGCATGGCCCAGTGCAGAAATTGCTGTGATGGGTGCTAAAGGTGCTACTGAAATTCTTTACCGCAGCGAGTTGAATGATGCTGACAAAATTGCCGCACGCACCAAAGAGTACGAGGATCAATTTGCCAATCCTTTTATTGCGGCACAGCGCGGCTTTATTGACGAGGTAATCCAGCCACATTCCACCCGCCGCAGAATCTGCCGGTCTTTCGAATTGCTTAAAACCAAACAGGAAGTCCGACCGAATCGCAAGCACGACAATATCCCGCTATGAAAACGTTTAATAAAATACTGGTTGCCAATCGTGGTGAGATTGCCTGTCGTGTGTTTGCCACAGCCAAACGCTTAAAGATTGGTACGGTTGCGATATATTCCGATGCCGATGCCAACGCGTTGCATGTAAAACACGCCGATGAATCGGTTGCCATTGGTGGTGTCACAGCCGCCGAGAGTTATCTGCAAATGGACAAGGTAATCGATGCGTGTCGCGCAACCGGTGCCGATGCGGTACATCCCGGTTATGGTTTTCTATCCGAACAGCCGGATTTTCCAAAAGCCCTTGAAGCAGCCGGCATTACCTTTATTGGTCCTTCGCCCGACGCGATTCGTGCTATGGGCGATAAAATCACATCAAAAAAGCTTTCCGCTGAAGCCGGTGTTAACACAGTGCCCGGCTTTATGGGCATTATTGAAGACGCAAAACACTGTTTAAAGATCGCTGATGAAATTGGCTACCCGGTGATGATTAAGGCCAGTGCCGGTGGTGGTGGTAAAGGCATGCGCATCGCATGGAATGCTGATGAAGTAGTAGAGGGTTTTGAACGTTCTGCATCGGAAGCGAAGTCTTCATTTGGTGATGACCGGATATTTGTTGAAAAATTTATCACCGATCCGCGCCATATTGAAATACAGGTGCTGGCAGATATGCATGGCAACTGTATTTACTTAGGTGAGCGTGAGTGTTCTATTCAGCGACGCAACCAGAAAGTCATTGAAGAAGCGCCTTCACCGTTTCTGGATGAGGCAACACGCGCTGCGATGGGAGAGCAGGCGGTCGCGTTAAGTAAAGCCGTCAGCTATGCCAGTGCCGGAACTGTCGAGTTTATTGTGGACAGCGACAAGAATTTTTATTTTCTGGAAATGAACACCCGTTTGCAGGTGGAGCATCCGGTGACTGAGCTGATCACCGGTATCGACCTGGTAGAACAGATGATTAATGTGGCTGCCGGGCGTCCGCTTGCACTAAAGCAGCAGGATATCAAGCTCAACGGCTGGGCGATGGAAAGCAGGCTGTATGCTGAAGATCCAAAGCGTAATTTCCTGCCGTCTATTGGCCGTCTGACGCGCTACCGTCCGCCGCTTGATGAGCTGTCCTGCGATGGTATTGTGCGCAACGATACCGGGGTTGAAGAGGGCAGCGAAATCTCCATGTACTACGATCCGATGATCGCCAAACTGTGTACGTGGAACAAAACACGTGAAGCCGCAATTGATGATATGTGTGCGGCGCTGGATAAGTTTGAATTGGCGGGCGTTGGCAATAATCTGCAGTTTTTGTCTGCCATTATGCAGCATCCCCGGTTTCGTGAAGGCAAGCTGACTACCGCTTTTATTGCCGAAGAGTATCCGGACGGATTCACCGATACTGATCCTCCGGCAGAATTATTACAACGATTTGTTGTCGCGGCTGCAGTGCTTTCATGCATCAGTCAGGAATTCTATGCCGGTGGTAAAAATCCGGTGCTTTCAGCTGCAGCATCAAGTAGTGATAATAGTGAGGTGGTGGTGCGTATCGGGAGTGATAACCATGCGGTTGTTGTCCATGCTAATGCAAACGCAAATGAATATGTCGTTGGCACTAACGCAGACAATCAAGCAGATTTAATCGTACAAACCCGTTGGCAACCGGGTCAGCAAGTTGCAGATCTGATTATTAACCAAAGTCTGTCTGCCTTTCAGGTATTTAAGACCGCCACCGGCTTTAAGCTTTGGCATGGTGGCTACCAACTGGTGGCGCAGGTGCTTTCCAGTCGCAAGGCAGAGCTTGCCGCCTTAATGCTCGAGAAAGTGCCGCAGGATATGTCCAGGTATCTGTTGTGTCCCATGCCGGGTCTGGTGGTGGCACTTAACGTTAAGGAGGGCGATAAGGTCGAAGCAGGGCAGGCACTTGCGGTGGTAGAGGCAATGAAAATGGAAAATGTACTACAGGCGCAAAAGAGCGGTGTGGTAAGCAAGTTACCGGTAAGTGTTGGTGACAGCCTGCAGGTCGATGATGTCATTATGGAGTTTGAATGATGGATAAATCCCTCGAGTCATGGCGGGAGCTGGCACAGCGCGAGTTGCGTGATCGTGATCTGGCAACGCTTGACACCACCAC
>CALHCI010000133.1 GCA_937931165.1 uncultured Granulosicoccaceae bacterium | reverse complement strand
GGCGGTCTGTCAACCAGTATCCCGAGCCAGCCAAACGGATAAACACGTTCGAATTTCTGTAGGACATTAGCCGGAATTGCAGCACGCGACACACCATGGTAACCATCACAGCCTGCGATGTAGTCACAGGTAATAGTGTGCGCTTCACCGTATTGACTAAAATGCACCGTCGATAAATGTGATTTTAAATCGCCAGGTAACACATTGTCGACGTTAAAAAAGAACTGTTGTCCATCGGCAATGCGTGCATCAAAAAGATCTTTGGTCACTTCGGTCTGGCCATAGACCATTACCTGTTTTCCGGTAAGTGCCTTTAGGTTAATCCGGTGCCGTACACCATCAAAGGCGAGTTCAAAACCTTCGTGCGGCAAACCCTCTGCATGTAGCCGTTCTGCGACACCCGCTTCTTCAAGTGCAGTGACCGTACCCTGCTCCAGCACCCCTGCCCTGATGCGGCTTTCAATATACGCTCGATCTTTCCTGTCCAGTACAACATTGTCTATACCGGCGTTAGCCAGCAATTGTGACAACAACAATCCACTTGGACCGGAACCTATAATGCAGACCTTTGTTTTAAGCGTTTTGGTCACGATACTCTAAAAAACCCGGAGAGAAAAAACGATAAACAGATAGCAACATCACACACCTGACCAGTACAACTATGGTGGTTTCCGCCCAATGCCGTCGCCGGGAAGATCTTAAATTCGATACACCCACCGAGGCTTCCTTGAGCAACGTTACCCGGGCCTCAGTCAGCATTGTCTGCGCGGATCCTTTGGACTGAAAAAACAGGGTATAAAAAAGATAATTTCCTTTGCACTCACTGTAGTCGACCGGGTAAAAGCTGCCAGTAACGTACCCGCACAGGCAAACGCGTGAATTAAATCAGACCTATTGGGCTGCCTCCCGAGATCCACTGCACAAGCTTAGTGTCCCCGGTACAGATTGGAATGGACACAACAAACAAATACTTGCACTATTCGATCATTGCCTATTCAACCCAGTTACCTGTTGTATGACTACTGACATGATCAACGCTATCCCGAGCTACGAATTGTACGGAGATTTACTGGCTGACGGGCTTCCGGGTCCAATCCACCACGAATCGATCAAGGAACGTAGCAGCAGGCACAATTGGACTATCCGATTTCATCGCCATCGACACCTTGCACAGATATTTCTGTTCAGCTCTCCTGATGTCACGCTGCGATTAGGCGACATCAAGCACACCAGTACTGATAAAACCATCCTCGTCATCCCGCCTGGCGTAGCACACGGCTTTCAGTTCTCCGAAGACGTCGTGGGTGATGTAGTCAGCATCAGACTTGCGCAAATGCCAGACACACTGAAACAGAGATTTGCGATGTTTAATACAGCAACCGATGGCATATTCACCCGGGCCGGGGCGAGTCACTTCTGCAATATAACCACACTGGTGGCGCAATTGCGTGATGCGTACCGAAGCGTTGCTTTTAACAAAACCGAAATACTGACATCTCTTGTCGATTTGATAACGCTTTACCTGGCAGCCGATCTCAAACGCAACAACATAATGCAACCGGTTCATTCCAGTACACCCCGCTCGAGGCACGACATGCAGGTTGAAAAATTCTGCAACTTACTGGAGGAGAACTTTCAACAGGCATGGACTGTTTCGGATTACGCAGAGCGTATCGGTATATCAGCACCTCACCTGACACGTGTTTGCAAATCAGAGCTCGGCTCACCACCCAATGATCTGGTACGCCAGAGAAGAATTTTGGAAGCAAAACGGTTACTGGAATATACCGCACTGACTGTATTTGAAATTGCTCATCGTTGCGGTTTCAGGGACGCTGCTTTTTTTAGCCGGTCGTTTAAATCAACCATCGGGATACCGCCATACCAATACCGTAAACAGCTAGACAAGTAACAGCAGGCTATTGGCGTTCTGATTTATAGCCGAATAAACGCTATCTTTGTAAATCGAACTGAAATTCAGGATCCCAAACGAGACAGATCATCGACCAGGTGCTGCAGGCTGTCTGACGTAACTATGGCAATCCACAGAGCCTAAGCCGGTAACGGTGTGATCAGGCAGCTCCCGCTCATTCATTCTCAGACACCCCTCTGACAGCGCGACAATGCATCAAGCAATCGCTCTACATCTTCCGAATCATTATGTACATGCGCCGAGATCCTCACTCTGCCGAAGTCGCCATACGCGCCCCAAACCAGCACGCCCAGATCACCCAGCGCTTTTCTCAACTCATCTACTCCGGCCACCATAAAGCAGGTGTTGCCGGCACGACGGTGATCTTCAACCGGTGTCATCATCTCGTAGTTAAACGGTTCCAGTCCTGCGCGCACCAGCCTGCCCAGCGCCAGCGAATGTGTATGTATTTTCTGTTCGCCAAGCTCGAGCAGATGGTCAAGCGCATGGTTTAGAATATACAGACTGATATACGACGGATTGGCAGCCAGATAACAATCAGCATTATTGTGCACCTGATAGTCGAGCGGGTCTTTCCAGCCACCACCGGAGGAAACACTCGCCCAGCCGAGAAACGGTGGCGCAAGATCGGGCAGTGTTTGCCGGTTGCGATAAAACACCGCAGTACCGTGGGTACCAAGCATCCATTTATAACAACTGGATACGGCGATATCTGCCAATGAGGCATCTACCGGTACCACACCGGCAGCGTGCGTAACATCCATTAAAAAGATGGCACCGGCACTGCGTATACCGCGAGATAACATTGCCACATCCATGTGCTGACCGGTAAACATACTTACCTGACTCACTGCAACCACACGTGTATTTTCATCTACCTGTGTAAGAATATCCGCCTCGCTGACGACCCAGTTGTTGTTGCGAACTATACGCACTTCCACACCACGTGCTCTCAGGTTAGCCCATGGCAATATGTCTGACGGAAACTCCACATCGGCGACAACAACGTTATCGCCACTCTGCCAGTCAAGCGCATAACAAAGCGTGTTAATGCCTTCTGTGGCCGATGACAGGAACGTCACATCCTGTGCAGGCACCTTAAACAAGGTGGCGCATTTGTCTCTGGCCTGCTCCATCACCTGCGCCTGCAGATCACGGGCAGGCTCGCCCGAGCTTTTGTCTTGCATAAATTGCTGCAGCACGTCGGAGTGTGACCGCAGCATTGGCGATTCGCCGCCGGTTGCCAGGTGCGCTACGTTGTCCAAACCAACAAATGCAGATTTCGGTATCAGTGATTCCACCATTTTATTTCCGTATTTACTCAGTCGCAGATATTACCTGCTAACCAGGATTTAAGCGTCTGTGCATCCTCACTTAACAGCCGTGCTGCTGCAGACATAAACACGTAGCCATAGCCGGTAAGTTTTTCGCTAAAAGGCGCTACCAGCAATCCGTTACCCAGCTCATTTTGCATGAGATCATCAGCCAGTATTAAGCCCTGCCCGTCAACTGCAGCCTGCACGCGCACATTGGCATCACTGATAATACGTTTAGGGTTTTTAAGTGGTGACTGCAAAGCGGCCCCCGCCTGCACCCACTCCTGCCACATATCCTGCTGCCTTTCCTCGCAAAGCAATGGCACGCTGCAGAGTGGTTCAACGTGCAATTGTCTGCTGTCCAGTGCTTCCGACGCATTGATTTCAAGCCGCTCAAGCAACTTCGGGCTGATTGCCGGAAACAACGGCATCGGCAGCTCGGCAAAGTGAGTTGGGTCTGCGCGTTGCCGACACTGCCCCCAGCGTATCGCCAGATCGACGTCGGCCAGCTTGAAGTCTGCAGAATTTACCGAGTGCTGCAGCAGCACCGCCACTTCTCCGTGCTGCTCGTTAAAACGACTGATATGGGAGGACAACCAGCGTGCTGCCACATAGGTAGTCGCCGCCACAGACACGCCGCTGTGCGCGCCCTTGTCAGCCAGTCGCTCGAGTGTTTCACCCAGTTCGTCAAACAGTTTTCTGGTGGTGTGCAGCAGCGTTTGACCGGCATCCGTCAGGTAAACCTGCCGCACCGAGCGTTTAAACAGACTGCATTGCAGCACTTCTTCAAGACGGCGGATTTGATAGCTAATGGCGCCTTTGCTGATGCACAACTCCTCTGCGGCCAGCGTGAAACTTAAGTGGCGGGCGGCAGACTCAAACGCTTTGAGCGAATCAAGCGGTGGCAGGTGGTGTTTCATCAGGACTTATAGTTCAATAATATTAAACCATAAACGAGAATTTTGGGTTTGTCACCCACAGCCCGGTGCTATAAAACTACCGCAACGCACAGGAGCCACTGGTTATGAATGATTCAGTAAATTCACACGCCCGCGTCGTCGTTATTGGTGGCGGTATTGCGGGTTGTTCGACGCTTTACCACCTGACCCGCGAAGGCTGGACCGATGTAGCACTGGTAGAACGCGATGAGCTGACTTCAGGCTCCACCTGGCACGCTGCCGCACAGGTGACGCAGTTCGGTGGCAACCAGACCATGATCGGTCTTAAACGCCACAGCATAGATTTATATAAGGAACTCGCGGCCGACAAAGACCACCCGTTTGACTACTTCATCACCGGTGGTATGCGTACCGCCTACACGAAGGATCAAATGGACATCTACCACTACCATGTTGGTATGGCGCGGGGCATGGGCGTGGAGATGGAAGTGATTGACGCGGCAGAGGCAGGTAAACGCCACCCGCTGTTGCAAACAGAGGGATTGCTTGGCGCATGGTGGGATCCGCTTGATGGTTATATTGACCCTGCCGGTATCACACTCGCACTGGCACGCAAGGCACGTGAAGCCGGTGCCAGTGTCTATCGTTTTAATCCGGTTGAAAACATTACAAAAAAGCCGAATGGCGAATTTATTGTGCACACAAAGAATGGGGATATCACCTGTGAAAAGGTGGTTAATGCCAGTGGCTATCGCGTTAATGAAGTCGGCAGCATGCTCGGTATCGAACACCCGGTCACCTCTATGGAGCACATGTATTTTCTGACCGACAGCATGCCGGAGATTGAAGCGCTGGATTATCGCGTGCCGGTGATCCGTGATCCGGGAGATGACTTTTATAGTCGTCAGGAAAAAAAGGGCCTGCTGGTCGGTGTTTATGAACAAGGCTGCAAGACTTTTGGTATGGATGGCATTGATCCGAATTTCACCAGAGATCTTTGTCCTTCCGATCTCGATCGCTGCCTCGATAACATGGAGCGAATCTTTGAACGTATGCCGGCACTGCAAAACGCCGGCATTCACACAGTGGTTAACGGACCGATCACTTACACCATTGACGGTCTGCCACTGGTCGGTCAGATACCGGGCGTTGAAAATGCCTATTGCATTATCGGCTTACGGGCGGGCATTGGTGAAGGCGGTGGCCACGGTAAAATTCTCGCCGAACTGATGGTGCATGGTGAGTGCGAGTGGGATGCATGGTGTCTTGATCCGCGCCGTTTTACCCAGTACGCCAACACTGAACACACCTGCTTAAAAGCTATCGAAGATTATCAAAACGAGTTTCACTACCACATGCCGCATGAGCACCGGCCAGCGGCTCGACTGGCACGCACCACGCCGTTGTATCCGGTACTTAATCAAATGAATGCGATCTGGGGCACTGTCAACGGATGGGAGCGCGTATTGTGCTTTAAACCTGACGATCAGCCGGACTTTGAAGATGTGCACAGCTTCAGGTTCACTGACACAAAAGCGCTGGTGGGCAACGAAATTGCGGCACTCACAAAAAATGTGGGGTTGATGGAAGTCTCGGGGTTTAACCGTTTTGATCTCAGGGGCGAAGGCACAACAGCGTTACTAAACAAGCTGACCTGCAGCAAACTGCCTAAAACTATTGGCAAAGTTTCGCTTTGCTATCTGTTAAACGAAATCGGTCATGTGCTGGGCGAGGCAACCATTGCAAAACTCGGTGAAGAGCACTACTGGTACGGATCTGCAGCGGCATCTGAATGGCATGACAGAGACTGGATCAATCGATACAAACCAGACACCGTAACGCTTACCGAACTGACTTCAAGTCACACGGTACTAGTGGTGGCAGGCCCGCAGTCAAGAGCACTGTTACAGTCGATGTCGCCGCGATGCGACTGGTCGCAAAATGCATTCCCGTGGATGCGCGTACAACCCATGACACTCGGCCATGCCAGTGTGCTGGCGATGAGCATCAGCTTTTCAGGTGAGCTTGCCTACGAGTTACACGTGCCAAACGATCAACTTTACTTAACCTGGCAACTGATTACCGAAGCAGGCAAAGCATTTAGTCTTTCCTCCTTTGGTCTGTATGCCACAGAGTCTATGCGAATGGAAAAAGGTTATCGCCACTGGAAGGCAGATTTAATTTACGAACAGAACCCGATTGAATCTGCACTGGACCGGTTTGTCGATCTGACCAAAGCAGATTTTATTGGCAAAGAGGCGCTTGAAAAAGAAATAGCCAGAGGCAATCAAAAAGAGTTTGTCACACTAACGGTAGATTGTGACCTTGCCGCCTGCCATGCCGGTGACTCCGTGTATCACAACAATGATTTGATTGGCACTGTCACTTCGGGTGGCTATGGCCATCGCGTCAAACTCAATATTGCCTATGCTTTTGTGGCACCGGAACATTCCGCAGAGGGTACAAAACTGGACATTGAAATTCTCGGCAATCGCTACCCGGCGGTGATTAGCGAGCCTTGTTTGTTCGATAAAACCAACGCGCTGGTCAGATCATAATTTCGGGTCATTATTAATGAGCAAACCTCGTCGTCGCAGTAAAGTCTCAGCACGTGCGGCAATGCATGCAAAGCGCGCTAAGGCACCGGAAATAAACCCCTGCCCGCCAGGCCCTTCAAGCGGTTACTTTAAGCCGCTCTCAGACAATGACGTGCAGCAGATTTATAAAAATGCACTTCGCATACTGTCAGAGATTGGCATGGGGGATGTGCCGCCTGCGTTAATGCAACAGGCACTTGAGAAAGGAGCATTTAAAAACGACAAAGACCGCCTGTGTTACCCGGCCACCATGGTTGAAGAGACCATTGCCGGCGCCTGTAAAAGCTTTGTGTTGTACGGCCGCGATGCAAAGCACGATATTGAAATCGGTGGTGACAAAGTCTATTTCGGTACCGGCGGTGCTGCTGTACAAACCCTCGATATAGACACCGGTGCCTACCGGGCAGCAACGCTTAAAGATCTGTATGACTTCACCCGCCTTGCCGATCACCTGACTAACGTCAGCTGGTTTACACGCTGTTGTGTTGCGACGGATGTAGCAGACATCACTGATCTGGACATCAACACCGCCTACGCATTGCTTAAAGGCACCAATAAACCGGTTGGCACCAGCTTCACCATTGCAAGCACAGTAGATCCGATTGTTGAGATGTTTGATCACGCCGTGGGCGGCACCGGTGAGTTTGCAAAGCGGCCTTTTTGCAAGGCACATATCAGCCCGATTATTTCTCCGCTGCGCTATGGCGAAGATGCGTTTGAAGTGGCAATGGCTTGTTACAGACACAATATTCCGCTCAACAATATCATTGCTGCACAGTCCGGTGCCACCGCCCCCGCAACCATTGCAGGCATGCTGTCTTCAACGCTTGCCGAAACACTCGCCGCGCTGATGATGGTTAATGTGTTTAAGCCCGGCTATCCGATGATATTTTCCAACTGGCCTTTTGTCATCGACCTGCGCAGCGGGTCATTCTGCGGCAGTGGTGGAGAGATAACGTTACTCAACGCGGCCTCGGCACAATTGTCTAACTGGCTTGGGCTGCCTTCAGGTGCCGCAAGCAGTATGAGCGATGCAAAGGCGGTAGACGCACAAATGGGGCTCGAAAAATCCATGTCGTCGCTTGGCGTGGGATTGTCCGGCTGTAATATGGTTTACGAGTCGTCCGGTATGATGGCGAGTTTACTCGGTGCGTCTTTTGAGGCCATGGTCATCGACGATGAAATGTTATCGCAGGTGTATCGCATACTGCGCGGCATTGAAGTTAACGAAGAAACACTCGGCTTTGCCGCGATTGAAGAAGCAGTTTACGGTGAAGGACATTTCCTCGGCGGCCAACATACGATGGACGCCATGCAGCGCGATTACTTCTGGCCAAGTACACTCACAGACCGCCAGCAACCGGCAGCATGGCAGGAAGACGGCGCAAAAAACATGCAGCAGCGGGCCAATGAAAAAGCCCGTGAGATACTGTCAACACACCACCCCGAATATCTCAGTACGCAGGCAGATAAAGCCATTCGGAGTCAATTCAATATTCTTTTGAAATAATGCAGCGTGACGTAGTTTACGAAAATGCTTAAAGATTTTTCTGCGCGCGCAGCCGGCATGGGCCTGCTCGCTGCGTTTGTCGGCTATGCATCATCATTTGCGATTGTGCTGGCGGGGTTAACCGCGATGGGTGCAACCGATACACAGGCTGCTACCGGTTTATTGTTCGCTACACTGGGAATGGGCATCTGTGGTGCCTGGCTGGCATTTACCACACGCACCCCTGCCGCAGTTGCCTGGTCGACACCGGGTGCCGCCTTCCTCGCTTCTACCGCTGTATTGCCCGGCGGATTTGCAGAAGCGACCGGCGCTTTTATCTGTTGTGCCATGATGATTATTGGTACCGGTTTTGTGCCGCTACTCGGCAGACTGGTGGCAGCAATTCCGAAACCGGTCGCCAGTGCGTTACTGGCGGGTGTTTTACTGAAGCTCTGCTTTGCACCGGCCCTGGCACTTGGCACGATACCCTTGATGGTGTTGCCAGTGATTGCTGCATGGCTGATTGGACTCACCATAAACAAACTGCTTGCAATGCCCCTGGCTGTCATTGCATTTGCACTGGTGCTGGCACTGGTTACCGAAAGTCCACCCGGTGCTGTGGCCGGATTACTGCCAGACATCGAACTACAGGCGCCGCTATTTACCTTGCAATCACTGGTGTCTGTGAGTATTCCATTGTATCTGATTACGATGGCGGGGCAGAATATTCCGGGCTTTACATTACTCGAACTCAATCAGTACCCGGTGCAACGACAAAAACTCCTGCAAACCACAGGATGGGTCAGCGCGCTCATTGCTCCGTTCGGTGCTATACCGGTTAATATGTCAGCAATTACCGCCGCCATGATGTGCGGCGAAGATGCCGGCACTAACCCACAGGGCAGATACTGGGCCGCGTTGATTTGCGGCATGGCGTATGTGCTGCTGGCATTCTTTTCCTCGGCAATTATTAACATTGCAGCCCTTGCACCTGCAGGACTGATTACCGCTGTCGCAGGGCTGGCACTGATACCGGCGCTGGTTGCATCAGTCAATGCCGCATTCTCAGAACCACTACAACTCGAAGCACCGGCACTGACCTTTCTCATCACCGCAAGTGGCATGACGCTGATGGGCATTAGTGGCGCATTCTGGGGGGTGGTGACCGGTGTTATCATCTGGCAGTTCAAACGCTACCGCGATCAACCTTAATTAAGATTTCCTGCCATGAACGATAAACCTGTCGGTGAAACCGCACACGTTAATATTCACGATGCACTTAAACTCGATGGAACAACAGAAAAGATCATCGACTACTACAAAAACTGGGCTGCGACCTATGATGAGGATGTTGTAGACAATTATTATGGTGTCGGATTAATCGCAGAGCTACTGCACAACCAGTTGCAAAGCAGGGACTTCAAACACCTGCAAGAAACCGGCACATTAAAAATAGTAGATGTCGGTTGCGGCACCGGACTACTGGCCAAACCACTACATGCGCTGAACTATCGGTTGCTCGATGGAATAGATCTGTCAGAAGAAATGATTGGTAAAGCGCGCGAGACCGGTTTATACAAAGATCTGTATGCAGGCATTAACATTCATGAGCCCATTCCGGCACACCTGAAAAATTCTTATCATGCTGCTGTTTGCCTTGGGGTGTTTACACCCGGGCATGTGCAACCGGAGTCGCTATACCAGATTGCAGATCTGATTATTCCGGGCGGCATCATGTTGATCAGCACTCGTATTCCCTACTATAACCAAACTTCGTTTCAGGCCATCAGTGACAAAATCGACAACGATGGCATCGCCACGCTACAGCAGAGCATCCGTGATGCTCCTTACCGCGACGATGGTGATGCGCATTACTGGATCTATGAGGTACAGTAGTGTCTACCTGTATTCAGAGGAAAACCATGAAAGATCAAATTGCCGTTGTCACAGGGGGTGCGCAGGGCATTGGCCTTGCCGTAGTACAGGAACTCATCAACAAAGGCGTGCGTGTCGCCAGCTGGGATCTCGATTCAGGCAATGCCGATGCGATGTCTGCATTCGGTGATCAGGCCCTGGCTATAGAATGCAATATCACTGACCCCGACTCTGTAGATTCTGCCTATAAAGCAACCTGCGATACGATGGGCACCCCCGTTATACTGGTTAACAGTGCAGGTGTTGCCGGCCCAAATGAAACGGTAGAAAACTACGACTTCAATGATTGGAAACAGGTATTTGACGTCAACGTTAACGGAACATTTCTGGTCAATAAAATCTGTGTACCTGGTATGAAAGCACAAAAGTACGGACGCATACTGAACATAGCTTCTGTCGCCGGTAAAGAAGGCAACCCAAACGCATCAGCCTATTCATCTTCAAAAGCAGCGGTAATCGGTTTAACTAAATCTCTGGGCAAAGAACTCGCCGATTATGATATCGCTGTTAACTGTGTTACTCCGGCGGCCGCACGCACTCGTATTTTCGATCAAATGAGTGAAGAGCATATTAACTATATGCTTTCCAAAATCCCCCGCGGTCGGTTTCTTGCGGTTGAAGAAGCTGCAAAAATGATTGTCTGGGCGGTTTCACCGGAAAACTCTTTTACTACCGGGGCTGTTTTTGATCTTTCCGGTGGGCGAGCGACTTATTAGTTGCTGTGAAAACTGCGTGGTAATCAAACACAAATCGTATCTATGCGATCAGCCACCGTGTTGGGTGGCTCGCCACGGTATTCGCCTGACCATGTGAAGATTCGACGTCCCAAATTATTTCGATCCATTACCTTAAAGAATTTTAATTTATTTTTCTATAATGAATAGGAATCACTCTGGATGTGAACAAGACATCAGGCACGCAGAACACTCACCTGCCCACAACAAAAAGCGCGTTACTCGTAAAGAGCAGTGAATCCGTGGCAGCGCTACTGATCAACCGACAAACTGAATTTTCTTTGAAATTGCGGCGGACTGCTATAGACTGATTTTTCGTTAAACTTTCGAAATTGCTTCGTTTTGGCTTCACATGATGCTTGCTAGATCTCTTGGTACCGTACTGCTATTAACGCTTCCCGGCTTTTTCGGGTATGCAACAAGCGGCGATGTTAAGCCGGCTGAAGAGGGCACTTCGGCAGAAGAGGTTGCTGTAGTCGGGGATAGTGACGCAGGCGCTGAAAGATACAAAAAGTCCTGCGTCAATTGTCATGGAGCTGCAGGTAAAGGAGTGGCCAGTTATCCAAAAATCTCCGGTAAAGAAATTTCCTACACGACAACAATGCTGGAAACTTACCGGGATGGAATCAAGGTCGGGCCCAACTCATCCCTGATGATCATGATGGCAAAGCCATTAACAGAC
>CALHCI010000132.1 GCA_937931165.1 uncultured Granulosicoccaceae bacterium | reverse complement strand
GGAGTACAGCTGAGTCTGCTGTGTGTTGCCATGTTACTCGGGCGTCTTGAAATATTTACGCTGCTGGTGTTGCTGACTCCGGGTTTCTGGCGCAAGTAAGTGGCAGACAGTAAAACCAGATGGGAAAAAAGATACAGTGAGGTACAAACCGAACTGCCACCGGCGTGTTTTGTACTTAACGAGTTTCGTTATCTTTTACCTCGAACCGGTACTGCCATAGATATTGCTTCAGGCCGCGGGGCAAACGCGCTGTTGCTGGCGCAGTCAGGATTGCAGACAACCGCGCTGGATATTTCAATCAACGCCGCTAAGCTGATTGAAAATATGGCCAAACAGCACCATGTATCTATTAATACGATAACCGGTTTTGTGGAGGAGTCACTGCAAACGCCTGGCCATCGCTACGATGTGATTGTCGTTTCAAGGTTTCTCGACAGAGCGCTGTTAAAAAGACTGCCGGCCATGCTTAATCCTGAGGGGTTACTCTTTTATCAAACCTTTGTAAAAGAAAAATCTGATGCAACCGCCGGTCCGTCGAACCCTGATTATCTGCTGGATAGCAATGAGTTGTTGAGTCTGAGCGATGAACTAACGGTGCGAGTCTTTCTCGATTTAGGAAGTGCCGGTAACCACCGCGCCGGATTACGCAACGAATCCTGTCTGGTGGCGCAAAAGAGGCCGAACCTTTGATTGATAAATTTCTTTCGATGCTTGAGAGTGGTGCCGACAACGCCTTGTTACGTTATTCCATTGGTAATGCCTACTTTGGTGAAAAACAGTACCAGCAGGCAATTGAACATCTCGAAGAAGCGGTCAGGCAGGATGATCAGTATAGTGCGGCATGGAAGTTACTTGGCCGTTGCCATTTTGAGCTACAGCAGTTTGCGCAGGCGGTTGAAGTCTATGATCAGGGACTTGAGGCCGCCGACCAAAAGGGTGACAAGCAGGCGGCTAAGGAAATGCAGGTGTTCAGACGGCGTGCTGCTAAAGCGTGTGCTTCGGATGAGGCATCGTCAGACGATTAGCTATCATAAGACGAGGTGGCTAAATACCTGGTGGATCCGTTGGAAAGGCGACCAGGTGATCAATTCTGAGTCGGACACCGATGTTTTCACCGAGTTGATGATCGTGATGCGACGGTGCCAGACACATGACGTTGGTACCGCCGGGCATTCTTAAGGTGTACAGATGGTCTGCGCCGCGAAAACTCTTTTTTAGTACCGTGCCGCGAAAGGTGCTGTAGTCATCGTGAAGAATATCGTCCGGGCGCACCAGTAAGTCTACCTGGGTACCCCCCGGTAAATCGGTTGCCAGTTCTCCGGTGACATTGCCAAGTTCGGTTTGTACTGTGGTGCCATCAATGATGTTGCCACAAATAAAAACTCCTTCGCCAACAAAGTCTGCGACAAACCGGTCATGCGGCGTATGGTAAAGATTGTAGGCAGAGTCCCATTGAGAGAGTTTGCCGTTATTGACCACCCCAATGACATCAGCAATGGCAAAGGCTTCGTGTTGGTCGTGGGTAACCAGAATTGCAGTGACGTTATCTTCATTGAGAATGTCGCGTACTTCCTGTACCAGCTGAACCCGCAGATCGGTATCCTGGCTGCTGAAAGGTTCGTCGAGCAGTATGAGGTCAGGGCGCGGTGCCATTGCCCGCATTAACGCCACCCGCTGCTGTTGCCCGCCTGACAGTTCGTGCGGGTAGTATTTTTTTAATGACTGCAGGTTAACAATACTCAGTAACTCATCGACGCGTTTGGCTATGGATTGTTTGCCGAGCTTTCTGATGCCGAAGGCGATATTTTCTGCCACCGTCAAGTGCGGAAACAGCGCCAGATCCTGAAACATCATGCCGATGCGACGGTTCTCTGCGGCAACTGTTCGCTGGCCATTGTCGACGGTTTCACCGCGCATGGTGATCGAACCGTTGCAAACCGGCAGAAACCCGGCAACGGCGCGCAGTATCGTGGTTTTGCCGGAGCCACTGGGGCCGAGCAAACATCCAATTTGCCCTTCCTGCAGCACAAAGCTCACGTCGTCGACAATTAGTGTATTGTCGATTTTTATACTGACCTGATTGAGGGCGATCTGGTTCAAGCAGAGATCCTGTGTGATGCTGCGCTATAGTATCAAATGCAACCGTCCGGCATGTCAGTGATTCACTGGTGGTTTGCCGAAATGTATACACCGTTTTGCCCCGCAAGCCGCGTGGTAAAGAAACCCGATGCAGCCGTCATGTCATTTTCAACGCAGGAAATTATTGCTGCCAATCCGCGCTACGGATCACTGCTGGCGGATGTCGGGGTTGCTGAGTTGCCAAAGACGTTGATCGACGCGATAAAGCAGCACGGGATCGATGTTACCTCGCTGCCCTACGTGTTTGTTTGCAGTCCGTTTATTGCCGATGTTGCAGTGCAGATTCCCGAGTCACTGACGGCAGTTTTGCAATACAACGCTGGCGTATTGCCGGATGCCGATGCGCTGCGCACGCTGTTGCAAAATCAGCCGGGTAGCGACGGTGATCAGGCCGCTGTCATGCAGGCGCTGCGGGAGTTTCGGCGGTCTGTGCTGGCGCTGATTGGCATACACGATCTGCTGCAATTATCCGACACGGCGGTGATTCTGCGCTGTCTTTCAGATGTTGCTGATGTTTGTATTACTGCTGCAGTCCGTTGGTCTGAACTGCAGTGCCAGCCGCGCTTTGGAAAACCCCATGATGAACAAGGCAATCCGGTTGAACTGGTGGTTATGGGCATGGGTAAGCTCGGCGGACAGGAGCTGAATTTTTCTTCTGATGTAGATCTGATCTTTCTGTTTGAAGCCAACGGAGAGACCCGCGAGGGAAGGCGTGAGTACGACAATCAGGAGTATTTTCGTCGTGTCGGGCAGCTGGTGATTAAACTGCTGGATGAAGCAACCGCCGACGGATTTGTGTACCGGGTTGATATGCGTCTGCGACCATTTGGTTCCAGCGGTCCGCTTGCCATGAGTTTTGAAGCGCTGGAGAGTTATCTGCTGACGCAGGGGCGCGACTGGGAGCGCTACGCATGGACTAAATCGCGGGTGGTTTGCGGGTCAAAAGCTTGTGCGCTTGCCATAGAACAACTGTTGCGGCCGTTTATCTATCGTCGCTATCTCGACTACGCCGTGTTTGATTCGCTGCGGGATCTGAAACGACAGATCGGTGTTAAGGCGGCAAAAAGCGGCAGGACTGATAATGTAAAACTCGGCCGTGGCGGTATACGAGAGATCGAATTTATCGTTCAGAGCTTTCAACTGGTCAGAGGGGGCAGGGAACCGGTGCTGCAAAATCGCAACCTGGTTACCACCATTAAATCCCTGGTCGCCAATCAGCATTTGTCAGACACTGATGCCAGTTCGCTACTGGCCGCTTATGACTTTTTGAGACAAGTGGAAAACCGTTTGCAGATGGTCGACGACCGGCAAACCCATGAGTTACCGGCCACGGAAAATGAACAACTGCGGCTGGCGCTGAGTATGCGATGCGCGTGCTTTGCAGAGTTTGAAGCAACGCTTGGCAAACATAGTGATCAAGTGCATCAGCGGTTTTCCAGTGTATTTAGTCTGAATGATGATTCAGCACAGCACAAAAACGAGTTTGAAGATAGCTGGTTGTATGTCAAAGCTGCTGCCGGCGAGGGTGACGGGCAGGCCGTAGAGATGCTCCACAGTAGCGGTATACAAGAGCCGGATCAGGTGTCATCACTGCTTGGTGAATTTGCCCGCAGTGGTCGCTACCTTCGCTATGAAAATCGTGCGCAGGATTTAATAGACAAACTGGTGCCAAAGACGCTGCGCTATGTTTCGCAAAGCTCACGCTCGCATGCAGAGACATTGCAGCGGGTATTTTCGCTGTATGACTCGATTGCAGGAAGAGTCGGATACCTGCAGTTGTTGTGCGACAGTCAGGAAACGCTTGAAAATCTGGTCACGCTTTTTGCGGAAAGCCCCTGGCTTTCAGAATTTGTTGCCAGTCACCCGATGGTGCTTGATGAACTGCTTGATATTGAACAGGGCACGGTGGTGTCGGGTGTGGAGGAAAACACCGAGGCGTTGCAGCTTGAATTGAGCTATTACAACGACGCCGATCTCGGTGAACTAATGGATATAGTGCGGCACTTTCAACAGTCGCGAATGGTACGGATTGCAGCAGCTGATATCAGCGGTGCTCTGCCCCTGATGAAAGTCAGTGATGGTTTGAGCTGGCTGGCGGAAGCGGTACTGAATGTTGCCACTGCGATAGTGCAGAAAGATATGCAAAGCAGACACGGCCGGCCAACCTGTCTGATTGACGGTGAGTTGCGCTACCCGGAGTTTGCCATTGTTGCTTATGGCAAGCTCGGTGGGCTGGAGCTCGGTTACGGCTCAGATCTGGATATTGTTTTTGTGCATGAAAGCAGCGGCGACGAGCAGATCAGTGACGGTGACCGGCCGCTGGAAAACCAGGTGTATTTTTCCCGGCTGGCGCAAAAGCTGGTTAACTTCATTACTACGCTCACCGGTGCCGGCGTGTTGTACGACATCGACACCAGGCTGCGACCGAACGGGCGCGCCGGTGTGTTGGTCAGTGCGGTGGAAGCGTTTTTAAGTTACCAGCGCAACGAAGCCTGGATCTGGGAGCATCAGGCGCTGGTGCGAGCCAGAGTGGTTGTTGGCAGTGCGCGTCTGCGCGATCAGTTTCAACAACTCAAGTGTGACATTCTGGGGATCCCTCCGGATGCCCGGAAACTGTTGCGTGAGGTGGTCGAAATGCGTGAGCGGATGCGCACAGAACTTGCCCGTGACAGTGAAGGCACCTTTGATTTGAAGCAGGGCACAGGCGGTATTGCCGACATCGAGTTTATGGTTCAATATTCGGTGCTGCTTCATGCCAGCAAAAACACCGGGCTATTAAAATACAGTGACAACATTCGCCAGCTCACGTGTCTTGAAAATCTGGCATTCATGGATGCTGAAGATGCGCAGTCACTGATGAAATCGTACCTGT
Organism: uncultured Granulosicoccaceae bacterium; assembly: GCA_937931165.1. GTDB lineage: Bacteria > Pseudomonadota > Gammaproteobacteria > Granulosicoccales > Granulosicoccaceae. The sequence goes on along the minus strand of CALHCI010000132.1, from coordinate 18,808 downwards.
ATTTAAGAGGGAGATTACATCGACTGGCGCTATTGGAAGGCAGCACCACGATAACTGTTGACGACGATTTAACCGCGCATCGGCAGAGGGTTTCTGATTGCTGGCAAAAATTGATGGAGCCACCGGCAATCACAAAACCGTAGGCGGATTCCGCACGCGGAAAAGACCGTACCGGACAGATCGGCTACGATAGTCACTATCAACACAATTTTTAGTATAAACAACCGGAAAACAGACTATGTCAATGTCGGATAGAGATGGCGTCATTTGGCTCGATGGCGAAATGGTGCCATGGCGCGAGGCAAAGGTGCATGTGCTTACTCACACGCTGCACTATGGCATGGGTGTCTTTGAGGGCGTGCGTGCTTACGAGACCGATCGGGGCGCGGCAATTTTCAAGCTGCAGGAGCACACCAGGCGGCTGTTTAACTCCGCCAAAATACTTCGAATGGAGATTCCGTGGGATCACGATACGCTGTGCGAAGTGCAGAAAGAGGTGGTCCGGCAAAACAATCTTGATTCCGCCTATCTGCGCCCGATGTGTTTTTACGGCAGTGAAGGGATGGGGCTGCGCGCAGACAATCTGTCAGTGCATTGTATGGTGGCTGCATGGGAGTGGGGCGCTTATCTTGGCAAAGAAAATATGGAGCGGGGTATCAGAATTAAAACCTCGTCCTTTACCCGTCACCACGTGAATATCTCTATGTGTAAAGCCAAGGCCAATGGTCAGTATATGAACTCTATGCTGGCACTGCAGGAGGCGCTGCAGGATGGCTACGACGAGGCATTGCTGCTCGACAACGAAGGTTATGTAGCAGAAGGCTCCGGTGAGAACTTTTTTATTATTCGCGATGGAAAAATTTACACCCCTGATCTGACTTCTGCACTCGACGGTATTACCCGCCAGACGGTACTGACGCTGGCAGATGAGATCGGGGTTCCGATTATTGAAAAACGTATTACCCGTGATGAAGTGTATATTTCAGACGAAGCGTTTTTCAGTGGTACGGCTGCTGAAATAACGCCGATCAGAGAAGTGGACAATCGGTCTATCGGAGAGGGTTCACGCGGCCCGATCACTGAGAAAATTCAGACGCTGTTTTTTGATGCAGTGCAGGGCAAGTCGCAAAAGCACGATAACTGGCTGACCTACGTATAGTTGTTGCCAACAATACATTAGTCTGAAAATAGCAGCCAGAATGAACAGGTAGGGTACGATATGTCTGACAATAATACACAGCAAAAAGATGAACAACAGCCGGTACAGGTCAGGCGTGAAGATCTGCCGGCTTACTGCCCGACAGAGTCTATGGGGTTATGGAACTCGCATCCGCGGGTTTATATACCACTGGACGAAAAGCCTGAAGCCAGTTGTCCTTACTGCGGAACGCAGTTTGTATTGGTAGACAAGTAACCTGTCTACCATGTACCGCTAACCTGCAAGCCGGTTCAGGGTTGCAGGGATCGGTTGACCGCTTCGATGTGTTTCTCGGCCAGCAAGCCTGACGCAAGACGCAACTGCAGGCTTCTGACAACATACTGGTGACGCGCGGCAGCAAAGTCTGCTCGGGCGCTGAAGGTATCTCTCAGTGACACCAGTAACTCAACTGCGGTGCGGGTACCGGCATCGTATCCCGCCTGTGTGGCTTCTCTGGCAACTTCAGTTGATGCCAGTGCCTGTTTTAACGCGTTAGCCTGACTGACATCAGCAATCACGCTCAGGTAAGCGTCTCTGGTTTCCTGTTCTACGGCGCGACGTACTGTTTCACGATTAAAGCGTGCCTGTACTGCACGGGCCTTGGCCTGACGGATCAGTGAGCTGGTACGACCACCGGTGTACAGCGGGTAGGTTAGCTGTAACTGCACTTGACCCGACTCAACATCGCGCCCGGTAGATGCCTCAGTGGTTGAGTTGGTGTAACCGCCGTTGAGCGCCAGTGTCGGTTTACGACCGGCGCGTTCGATGTCGATATCTTTTTCGGCGAGTGCCTGGTCGAAATCGGCAATTTGTAATCGCGGGCTGTTATTTTCTGCCAGTGCAATCCACTCATCCACTGAAGCCGGGCTGGGGTTGGTTAGCGTGGCATCACTGCTGAGCGGGTTGAGGTCGGGAACCGACTGCCCGATGATGACTCTGAGCGCTTCTTTGGCAACCGCCAGCTGATTTTCGGCGACCACCTCACGTGCTACTGCCAGATCGAGCTGGGCCTGTGCTTCTTTGACATCGGTGATGGCACTTAATCCGACTTCAAAACGTTGCTCGGACTGTTCGGTTTGTCTTGAGATCGCTTCGCGGGAAGAGGTGGCTGCGCGGAAGGTCTCTTCGGCAGTCAGAATATTGAAGTAGGCCTGAGCTGTTCGAAACATCAGGTCCTGTTTGGCTTCTTTGAGCGTCAGTGCCGCCTGCTCTACCGCGAGTTTGGCGCGCTTGGCTGACTGCCACGCTTCGGGAGCGTAGAGGCTTTGCGAGATTGAAGCGCCATAGCTGTCACTCTCGTAAATGCCTGTGCCATCTTTATTCGTTTCGTTAAATGCTTTGTCGGCAACCAGTGCAACATTTGGACGCAATGCAGAGCGCGCCAGAGGAAGCGCTTCGACTGCAGCGTCGTGTTGGGCGATGGTGGCCTGAATGACCGAATCGTTTTCGCGTGCCAGCTGGTAGATTTCCAGCAGGTTTGCCGAGTTGGCAGCCGGTGCCAACGACATGGTCAGGGTAAGGGCTAGCGTCTGGCGCAATTTCATACGTTGGGATTCTCTATGCACACTGATCTCACCTGGTCGCCTGTCGGCGGCCGGAATTTTTTAGCTGTACTAGGAATGTAGAACGTATTTCAGTTTTTTGTGATGACCGTTTGATGAAAAAAGTCACCTCAGCAGTACCCGGGACGGGCAACCGAACCGCTGCCGAACCGCCGCTTGTGCTACTGCCTTTCTTTTCTGAAAGGCGTTGTTGAATCTACCGCCGGCTAGAAAACGAAGCTGTCTTTCTCGTCTTGTGGTTTTGCTTTGATCAGTGATGGAATGTGAGTATCGAAGATACTTTGTTCCAGCCAGTCACTCTCGCCGATGCGCCGGATTACAAAAGTTTCCATGATCGGATCTTCCTCTGTGCCAACCGTTACGATCAGCCGGCCCATCGTGCTTAGTCTGGTTTTTAACCGCTCTGGCACGTTCTGCAACGATCCGTTGACAATGATGGCATCGTAGGTGGTTTTGTCCGGCAGATCACTGATCAGATCTCCGGTAATAAATTTGATGTTGTCGATACCGCAACTGGCGGCACTTTCCTGAGCGGTGTTGTTGGCTTCTTCGGAGGTATCGATAGACTCCACGTGCTTGCACATTTTTGCGGCACAGGCAGCGATATAACCGCTGCCACTGCCAATGATTAATGCACGATCATCACTTTCGAGCACGGCTGCCTGCAGCAGTCGTGCCTCGATATTCGGGTTGAGTGAAATGCGGTCATTGTCGAGTGGAATGCGGGTGTCAGAATACGCCAGCCCGTCATAGGCTTGCGGTAGAAATTTTTCACGCGGCACCGCAGCAAGCGCATTGAGTACACGTTGATCGAGCACGTCCCAGGGACGAATCTGCTGTTCGATCATGTTGGTTCGTGCCTGTTCGAAGTTCATTCGCAACGCTCCGGAAACGCCTGTGAACAGGCAGGTAAGTGGGTAATTAGTAGATATCTTTGCAGGTTCAGGCACACAAGCGCATATCTGCACGGCTGTTGCCCGAAATTCGACCGCAAATTATACCCGAGCTGTTGTCTATAGCGTAGCCCAAATGCCGAGCTTTAATGACGCCCAACAGAGCGGAATCTATGCGGGCTTTCGAGGTTGCCGGCTGGAAAAGCAGTTAGCCATTGCTGGTCTGTGGTTTTTCGGGTCGACCCGATGGCTTTTTGCGGGCGTCCGGTCGGCGGCGCTTGCCGCGTCGGTTACCGCCGCGATTATTTGCAGGTGGCTTGTTGCGTTGAATTTTCTTTGGTGGTGCCGGCGTCACAATGATGTCATTGGTGATCGGGCTTGCGGGAATTTCGTTGCCCAGCAGTTCTTCGATTTCGGGTAGTGAAAACACATACTCCTCGCAGGCAAAAGAGATAGCCTGGCCATCTGCACCGGCTCTGGCGGTGCGACCAATGCGGTGGACATAGTCTTCAGCGTTTTGTGGCAGATCAAAATTAAACACGTGAGTGACGCCTTCAATATGTAACCCGCGAGCGGCAACGTCTGTTGCGATTAAAGTGGTCAGTGACCCGTCTGCGAGCTCGGTAATAAGCCGTTGGCGTTTTTTCTGCCGTACGTCTCCAGATAGCACATCAGCGTTAATATCATTGCCAAGCAGGCTTGCATGGACTTTGTCTGCCACCCGTTTGGTATTAACGAAAATAATGCTTCGTGCTGGCTGCAGTTTCTGCATTAAGCCAATTAGCAACGGGATTTTTTCATCGGAGGCCGGGTGGTATACGTACTGTTCAACCTTGTCTGCGGCAATGCGGTCTGACTTGGTTTTTAGATCCACCGGGTTGTTCATGTGTTCGTAGGCGAGTTCCATGACGCGGTGTGACAATGTTGCTGAAAACAGCAGGCTGAGCCTTTCTTCGGGCTTGGGCATGCGTCTGAGCAGATAGCGAATATCACTGATAAAGCCGAGATCGAACATCCGGTCAGCTTCATCGAGAACGACAACCTGTGTTTTTTTCAGTGAAAAAACACGTTGCTTGAAATAGTCGATCGTGCGTCCGGGGGTGCCAATCAGAATATCTGTGCCGTCCTGCAGAGTGCGGCGCTGTTTTTCATAATCGGTGCCGCCGTAGGCGAGCGCAATGCGGAAATCCGTATCGACACTCAGTTCCATGGCGTCCTTGTGGATTTGAATGGCCAGTTCCCGGGTCGGCGCCAGAATAAGCGCGCGCAGCTCGGTTTGTTCTTTGTCGGGCAGCGGGTTGTCGATCAGGTACTGGAACATACCCAGCAGGAATGCTGCGGTTTTTCCGGTGCCGGTCTGCGACTGGGCGGCAATATCGCGCCCCTGCAGCATCATCGGGAGGGATAATTGCTGGATTTCGGTGCAATGGGAAAACCCGGCAGACTGCAATGCAGAGCCCAGACTCGGGTCGAGATCGAGCGACGAGAAACTGACTTCCGTCAGATAATTGGATTTCATAACCGGAGCATAGCGTATTTGTCCGGCTTCCGTACCGAAGTGAAGCCGTCAGGTCGCGCCTGTCACAACAAATGTGAGTTGAAATTGATTATCATGACGCCATTATCAGCGTGTGATGAAACTAATCTGCGGCGCTCTTGCCTGAGTGAATGTTGCGCAGATTGCCGCAAGGCACTTACCAAAAATCCAGGAGAAACCAGTGCACGAGAACATAGTTGAAGTAACCGATGACAATTTTGATGCGGAAGTTCTGCAGTCGGAGGTCCCTGTGCTTGTGGATTACTGGGCAGAATGGTGTGGCCCGTGCAAAATGATTGCGCCAATCCTGGACGAAATCGCCGAGGAATACGGCGAGAAAGTCAAGATTGCCAAGCTCAACATCGACGATAACCAGAACACGCCACCAAAGTATGGCATTCGCGGCATACCCACTCTTATGTTGTTTAAGAACGGTTCGGTAGAAGGGACAAAAGTGGGCGCATTGTCCAAATCCCAGCTTTCGGCATTTATTGAAAGCAATTCGTAGCCATTCGTTTTGCTGTGGTGCCGGATTCGGCACCACAGCCTGATTTTTCTACTACACTAGCAGTATTCAGCAATTACTTACGCCACCTGACTGGTGCACAAAGCGGCGTTGCGTGCTAGACGTACGCTGACACGCGTGATATGTTGCAAAAAATTTCCCGCGTGTAAACCAGCTGCCGGCTCAGGCGGCCTCCGAGTTGTAACCCATATTCGAGTACTCAGTCAGAGGCCGAGCTTTTACCAAAGGCAAATAACTTCGTCCGGGCAATTCACGTTCAGGCCGAGTTCAACACTCTATAACTGATCGCCTTCCACTCGGATGCGGCACATCTGACGCTCTTCCAAACAGCAAGCATGTATCTCTCACATGAACTTAACCGACCTTAAAAAGAAATCCGCGACCGAACTGGTTGAACTGGCTCAGTCTGAAGGGCTGGACAACGTCGCCCGCTCGCGCAAGCAGGATATTATTTTTTCCCTGCTCAAGGCGCACTCCAAAAAAGGTGAAGACATCTTTGGAGGCGGCGTACTTGAAATACTTCAGGACGGCTTCGGTTTTCTGCGTTCCGCCGACAGCTCCTACCTTGCCGGGCCGGACGACATCTATGTTTCTCCGAGCCAGATCAGACGTTTCAGTCTGCGCACGGGTGATTCTATCTCCGGCAAAATCAGACCGCCGAAAGACGGTGAACGTTACTTTGCCTTGCTGAAGGTTGATGAAATTAACTTCGGTGCGCCTGAAGAAGCGCGCAACAAGGTGCTATTCGAAAATCTGACGCCACTGCATGCAACCGAGCGACTAACGCTTGAGCTTGGCAATGGCAGTACTGAAGATATCACCGCACGTACCATCGACTTTGTTGCACCGATTGGCAAGGGCCAGCGTGCACTGATTGTGTCACCACCAAAAGCTGGTAAAACGATGATTTTGCAAAACATCGCCCAGAGTATTGCGCACAACGATCCGGACTGTGTGCTGATTGTGCTGCTTATTGACGAGCGTCCTGAAGAAGTGACTGAGATGGAGCGCATGGTTCAGGGTGAAGTCGTTTCAAGTACCTTTGATGAGCCGGCCAGTCGCCACGTGCAGGTAGCCGAGATGGTGATCGAAAAAGCCAAACGTCTGGTTGAACACAAAAAAGACGTGGTTATTCTGCTTGACTCAATTACCCGTCTTGCTCGTGCTTACAACACCGTGATTCCGTCTTCTGGCAAAGTATTGACCGGTGGTGTCGATGCACATGCGCTGCATCGTCCAAAAAGATTTTTTGGTGCTGCCAGAAACATTGAAGAGGGCGGCAGTCTGACTATTGTTGCCACCACTCTGGTAGATACCGGATCAAAAATGGATGAGGTTATCTACGAGGAGTTTAAAGGCACCGGTAACATGGAACTGCACCTCGACCGCCGTATTGCCGAGAAACGCACGTTCCCTGCAATCAGTGTGAATCGCTCCGGCACAAGACGTGAAGAGCTTATGATTGAGCCGGAAGAGCTGCAGAAGATCTGGATCTTAAGAAAATTCCTGCATCCCATGGATGAAATTGAAGCGATGGAATTTTTGATGGGGCGGTTGCAGCAAACCAAAACCAACACCGAATTTTTTGATGCCATGAAGCGCTAGACGAAGCGTAAAAAAATCTACTGAATAACGTCAGTCTTCAATAAGTAATCGATATACGGCTTTAAAGCTCACAATACCTGAGCGCTGCCAACTTGCACTCAGGCATTAAGTCCAGGTCACTTACAGCGCTCTGTGGCCGATGTCACGCCGACAGAAAACACCTTCCCAGCTAATCTTATCGACGGCCTTGTAAGCGCTGCTGTGCGCATCCCTGATGTTGTCACCCAGTGCCGTGACGCACAGCACTCTGCCGCCTGCAGTAACCACGTCACCACCCTGTATTTTTGTACCGGCGTGGAATACCTGCACCGACGGATCTACTGCGTCGATGCCGTCAATGACATCACCACTGGTATAAGCATCCGGATAGCCACCCGCAGCGAGAACCACACCGATAGCGGTCTGCTTAGACCACTGTGCTGATTGCTGATCGAGCTTTCCGTCAATCGCCGCATTGCACAGGGTCACCAGGTCTGATTCAAGGCGCATCAGTATCGGTTGTGTTTCAGGGTCACCAAAGCGGACATTAAACTCCAGTACCTTTGCGTTGCCGTCAGCCGATATCATCAGCCCCGCGTATAAAAAGCCGCTAAAACGGTTACCGTCAGCGTTCATGCCGGCAACCGTGGGTTTGATAATTTCTTCCATCACATGTTGCTGAAGTGCTGGTGTGTCACCATTTGCCGGTGAATAGGCACCCATACCACCGGTATTCGGGCCGGTATCGCCTTCGTCCCGTGCTTTGTGATCCTGTGAGGTTGCGAGCGGTAAGATATTTTCCCCGTCAACCATACAGATGTAGCTGAGTTCTTCTCCTTCGAGAAATTCTTCTATTACAACGGTGTTTCCGGCATCACCAAATCGATGCTCGTGAAGCATCTGTTCGGTGGCGTTTATTGCCTCTTCTGTACTTTGTGCGATTACCACACCCTTGCCGGCGGCCAGTCCGTCCGCTTTGACTACCATTGGCAGCGGATGTGTGGCGATATACTCGCGGGCTTTTGCGATATCTGTAAACACCTCATAGCCTGCTGTGGGTATGTGGTGACGTTTGAGAAAATCTTTGCAGAAGCTCTTACTCCCTTCGAGTTGTGCGGCACCTGCGGTCGGACCAAATATACGCAGCCCCGCACGTTGGAAGGTATCGACAATTCCGGCAACCAGAGGTACTTCGGGCCCGACAATCGTGAGTGCGATTTGCCGGTTTTTTGCGAAGTCCCGAAGTGCTTCAATATTGTCGGCAGCAATAGGCACATTTTCCATACCGGCTGCTCGTTCGGTGCCGGCGTTACCTGGTGCTACAAACACAGCGGCGACGTTGTCGCAGGTGCTGGCTTTCCATGCAAGCGCATGTTCGCGGCCACCACCGCCCACAATAAGGATATTCACTGATGTCTCCGTCGGTAGTTGGGAATGAGGGTCGTTTCGACGAGCGATAGTTGAGTCAGATTATTTGAGCGATTGCGGGCAATCGATTTTCATATTCGACAAAAAAGACCGAATACACTGACCAAAATGGCGCTGGGCAGTAGATCATTCATTCTCGTACAGCCATCCGGCTGTGTGTTACTTGATCACCGGTATAATACCTTGGATAGTCGGTCAGTTTAATAACAGATATTAAATACGCTGCTTTGGAATAGTTTATGGCAATCATTGAGCACAACGGCGCGCCTGATTTTGAATACGGTGTTTCTGATCGATTGTCTGACAATGTCAGGCGGATTATTTGTAACAACCCCGGGTCATTTACTTTCACCGGTACAGGCACCTACATAATCGGCAATAGTGAAGTCGCGGTTATTGATCCCGGGCCGGCTGATGAGCAGCATATCAATGCCATACTGGCCGCCACGCAGGGTGAAAGTATTACGCATATTCTGGTGACGCATACGCATATTGATCATTCACCGGGGTGTCGCTACCTGCAGCGTCACTGCGATGCACCGAGCTATGCATTCGGACCGCACGGAGTCACCGAAAGTGGCGGTGGTTTTGGTGCTGATCTCGACTTTCAACCTGACCACCGGCTGCAGGATGGTGAAACGCTGTCTATTGGTGATCTTGACGTTCAGGCCGTGCACACACCCGGTCATGCATCGAATCATTTGAGCTTTTATCTGAGTGCCGAAAATGCGCTGTTTTGTGGTGATGTTGTGATGGGCTGGTCGACGACCATTGTTTCGCCACCGGATGGAAATATGAAAGACTATATGGCGTCACTGCAAACGCTGCTGCAGCGTGACGATTCTGTATATTACCCGACCCACGGTGCACCTATCCCAAACCCCCTGGCCTATGTCAGGCAACTGCATGCGCACCGTACCGAACGTGAAAACCAGGTGCTGGAATGCATTCGGCAGGGCATTCATAAGGTGCCGGATATGCTTCCATTGATCTATCAACACCTCGATAGAAATATGTTTCCGGCAGCAGAACGTAGTTTGTTTGCCACCGTTGAGTGTCTGGCAGAGCAAGGACGACTTGTTACGGATAACCTATCCATTAACGCGATGTTTTATTTGCCGTCGGATGACAGTAACGATGATGCTAATGATTGACGGGGTGTAACTAACTGTTAACGATAAACAGTTTTATATTGTGCGTGCTGTAATTGGATTACCAGTCTAAACATACATCAGATTATTCGGTGCCGTCCGCAACGGCAATACGATGATCGAGGATTCAAAATGACCTTGCCAAGGCCCGTGGTATTTGCCGCACTTGTTGCTGCCTACGTTGTTGGACAAATGCTGGTGTTGATAGACCAGCAAAAATCAACAGTCGTCACAGGAAAAACCGATCTCATTGATAAAACCGTGATTAACCAGCGTCTCGCCTGACTTAAAGACGGTACTGTTGATTTGCCAGCGATTTACCAGTGGTTTGCAGCAAGTGGTTTGCAGCGAATGGTTTCAAGCGAGTGGTTTTCAGGTTGTGAAGCCGGTTAATGCAATCAGCTGATCTCTCGACACTGATCCAGTATGTCGATATGGTCTGGCTGCTGGTGCCTGCACTGGTGATTGTGTTTGTGATAAGTCGTGTAATTTCACTGGACGGTTTTGGTCTGGTGCCACGTCGATTCTCGCGACTGCACGGTGTATTGACCATGGCGTTGCTGCACGATGATCTGAAGCATCTGTTGGCGAATATCGTACCGCTCATTGTCCTGCTTGGGCTGTTGATGATTGCCGGTCAGGCACATGCCCTGACTACCACGGTACTTATTCAACTCTGCGGTGGTATTGCTTTATGGTTAATCGGCAGACGAGCTAACCATATTGGTGCAAGTCTGTTGGTGTTTGGACTTACCGGGTTTCATATGGCAGCCGGTTACTTTCAAAGTAACGTCGCCACCATCTTTATCGCGCTGCTGGTCGCCATACTCTATGGCGGTACTTTTCTTTCGAGTATTGTGCCGTGGAGACAGGGCTCGTCATGGGATGGTCACCTGTGTGGGTTTCTGGGCGGTATAGCGGTTGCCTATGCGCTGACGTTGGGCGTATTTGATCAAATTTTGTTGTAGGCATACGCCCTGCGTGCAAGCATGCGATCAATGTCGCATCATTTTCAATTAGAATTCGAACGCGGCTAAATTCTATTGTCTAAGCGTCTATTCACCAGCTAAACAGCCATGTACGAAAAAGATCTTGTATTTATCGGTGGCGGCCACACCCATGCACTGGCTATTCGTGCGTTGGCGATGCGTCCGATCGACGGTGTCAGGCTGACGCTGATCTCTGAGCAGACACTCACGCCTTATTCCGGCATGTTGCCCGGGTTTGTTGCCGGTCATTACTCCTACGAGCAGGCGCACATTGATCTGAATCGGCTGTGCCAGTGGGGCAATGTCCGCTGGATCAAAGGCCGTGTTGTCAATATAGACGTGAACAGCCGTACTGCGCACGTAGAAGTCGAAAACGGCTCGCGGAAAATAGATGTGTCGTACGATATTGTCAGTCTTGATATCGGTTCAACGCCAGACAAAAGCGTCAACGGGGCGGAGCGCTTTGCGGTCGGTGTTAAACCAGTCAGTCAGTTTGCCTCTACCTGGAACGGCTTACTGGAAACCTCAGCGGATGACAGTCAGTCACGCTGGGGTGTCATTGGTGCAGGTGCCGGAGGTGTGGAACTGGTGCTGGCGATGGCGCACCGACTGAATCACTTGCAATACCATTTGGTTTATCCGGGCGCGCATGTATTGCCCGGTTATCCGGCACGGCTGGTTAGCATTGCCGAAGATAAACTGCGCGCAAGCGGCATTGTGCTGCACCCTGATTTTCGTGTCGCCGAGGTAACGGCAACCGGCCTTAAAAGCACCGGCAACAAGACGCTGGAACTCGATCAAAGTATCTGGTGTACCGGTGCCAGTTCTGCTGAATGGTTGCGCCAAACTGATGTAAAGACCAGTGCAAAAGGCTTTGTAGAAGTTGACGAATATTTACGCAGTGTTAGTCACCCGCAAGTGTTTGCCACGGGTGATTGCGCCGATATGCTGCACGACCCGCGGCCTAAGGCAGGTGTTTACGCGGTGCGCCAGGCACCGTTTCTGGTGGATAACCTGCGTGCTGCGTTGTCTAATCGCAACGGTAGAAAAGTAACGCTGCAAAATGATTTTCTTTCACTGGTATCGCTTGGAGATAAGTCAGCGGTTGGCTGTCGAAGTGGCTTTGTTGGTTCCGGAAGATGGGTTTGGCGGCTGAAAGACCACATAGATACCAGGTTTATGAAGCGCTTAAATGCGCCTGGTGAAAAAATGCAAATGGTGGCCGCCAGTGACGATGCACCAATGCATTGCGCCGGTTGTGGCAGTAAACTCGGACCGGAGTTGTTAGCGGGAAATCTTTCGCAACTCGCGCAACATCAGCAACCTTCGGTGACACCGGCACTTGGCAATGCAGAGGATGCCAGCCTGTGGCAAGTGCCCGCAGGCAAGGTTGCAGTACAAAGTATTGATGGCTTTAGAAGTTTCAGTAATGATTTGTGGCGCTTTGGAAAAATATGCGTTAACCATGCGCTAAGTGACCTGTATGCCATGGGTGCGAAACCCGTGTGTGCACAGGTATGGATCAATCTGGCGTTTTCACATCCGCGATTACAAAAGCGTGACCATCTGTTGTTAATGTCGGGCATTGCCGATGCACTGCAAGAGCAGCAGACGACGCTTGCCGGTGGTCACAGTACAGAAGGCATGGAAAATCATGTTGCCGTGGTAGCCAACGGCACGATTGATCCACAACATGTCTGGCGTAAAAACACAGCACGTGAAGGCGATATGCTTGTATTAACCAAACCGCTTGGTACCGGAGTGGTACTTGCTGCCGATATGCAGGCACGCGCGCCTGCCATCGCTGTCGAATCGGCGTTTGCGTCGATGATGCGGTCTAACCGTGACGTGGCTCATCTGTTGGACAATCTCAATCCCTCAGCGGTGACTGATGTCACCGGCTTTGGATTACTGGGTCATCTGCTTGAAATGTTTAACCCGGATGAAAAGCAGTTGCTCGGCGCGGTGATACAGTCTGCCGATGTGCCAGTGCTTGATGGTGCGTTAGCGCTGGCTGCGCACGGCTTTCGCTCGAGTCTGCACCCTCAGTTGCAGCCGTTGACGCTGCAGGCCCGGATTGAATCAACTGCAGATGCAACAATGGTAGATCTGATGCTGGACCCGCAAACCAGTGGAGGTTTACTGGTAGCGCTCTCACGTGAAAGTGCCAGTCATTTTATTAATGCAATGGAGGGGCATGCCGTGGTGATTGGTGAAGTGATAAACTCTTCATCAGCAGTCACAATACATTAGAAGCTTGCGCAGCAGTTGCGGTTATGCAGTGCAGACTGCTGGCTGCATCAGACTTTAATCGTAGTTGAACCATGGCAGCTGATGACAGATCTAAACCAAATCAATCCGGTAATAAAAAATGCCGGAGAAGCAGGATTGATAATCGAGTTCGGTGATTCGCTGGACGCGACCATCAATCGTGCAGTGCATTTGTTTGATCGCTTTCTGACTGATGCGTCGATTGACGGTATCACCGATACGGTACCCACACTGCGATCTGTACTGGTACGCTTTGACCCGCTAAAAATTTCCCATGACAAACTACAGCAACTGTTACTTCAAAAAATACACGCTGTTGACTGGGCTGAAGCATCACTTGCCCAAGACTTCACTCGTTGGCGAGTACCGGTTTGTTACGGCGGTGAACACGGTGACGATATTGATGAAGTAGCCGTACTTTTGAATTCCACAGTAGAGCAGGTCATCGCGGAGCACTGTGAGGCGATACAAAAAGTACTGACACTCGGGTTTGCTCCGGGGTTTTTTTATCTTGGTCTGTTGCCAGAGCACTGGAATTTGCCGCGCTTGAAAACGGTAAAGCCGCATGTACCGGCAGGTTCTGTATCCGTTGCAGTTAGTCAGACTGTAGTGACCTCCACTCCGATACCAACGGGCTGGAGAACCATCGGTCGTACACCGTTTAATAACTTTGATTTGACAGCAGACCCACCAGTCAAAATTGTTGCCGGTGATGAAATAGTTTTTTATTCCATTGATAACGCTGAGTTCATCAGGTTAAGCCATGCTGCAGAGCATGGTGAGAATATCATCGAACCCGCTACAGTCGTGGATGTTTCATGACTTCGATGCTACGAGTGGTATCGGTTGCTCCGGGTGCTTCGCTGCAGGATAACGGCAGGCATGGCTATCAGCGATACGGTATTGCAGAAGGTGGCGTGATGGATCGCACCGCACTCGCAGAAGGCGCGGCACTGTTAAACAATACCCTCGATGATGCAGTGATTGAATTTTCCGGTAACGGTGGTGTATTTGAAGTGTGTGGCGCACCGGTGCTTATTGCTTGCACCGGCGCGGATATGCATGCCACTGTCGACGATCAACCGGTGCCGTGGCGAAGCACAGTTATGGTCAACGCCGGGCAAATAATGACGATTGGTGCAGCCAGGCAGGCAGTGTACGGGTATCTGCATGTACAGGGTGGTTTTGATGTGCCACAGGTTTTAGGTTCTCGCGGTACGCATACCCGTGCGGGTTTTGGTGGATACCATGGACGCTTCCTGCGGGCAGGAGATGAATTACCTGTGGCGATGCCTTCCTGCAGTGGCCAGGCGTATCTTTCAATGACTACCGGTTTGCCGCAGCAAGCCAAAGTCATTCGAATTGTCCGGGGTGCTCAGGCTGACAAATTCAGTGATGAGGTTTACCAGCGTTTTGTCAATACAGTATTTACTATGTCGCCAGCGCGTGATCGCATGGGTGCACGCCTGGACTCTCCACATGGCTTTAAATCAGAGACCGGCTTAAGTGGAATATCTGATGCGGTGCTGGCTGGTGATGTGCAGATTGGTGGTGATGGCCTGGCGACAGTGCTGTTATCTGATCGACAACCGACAGGTGGCTACCCGAGAATTGCAACAGTAATCAGCGCCGATCTTGATCGCTTTGTACAATTGCCGGTGTTGTCCGAGTTTTGTTTTGAGTGTGTTGGTATGGAGCAAGCAGTTGACGCACTGGCGACTTATTGCCAGTCGTTGTTAAGTCTTAAAGATAACATTGCGCCACTACACCGCAACCCTGCAGAGATGACCGATCTGTTGTCTTATAACCTTGTAGATGGTGTGATTGACGCTAAGAGGGATTCATGACAGTTAAAGCCATAGATATCAATGCCGATCTGGGTGAATCGTTCGGGCCCTGGAAGATGGGCGCGGATGAGGAGATGCTTGAAATAGTGACCAGCGCTAACATCGCGTGTGGTTTTCACGCCGGTGATCCGCAGGTAATGACAAACACAGTGCAGGCATGTCTTAAAAACCGTGTAAGTATCGGTGCGCATCCGGGTTTTAACGATCTCAATGGTTTTGGCCGTCGCCGCATCGCTGACCCCGATCACCATCAGGTGGCGGCTTCAATTGTTTATCAAATAGGTGCTCTTGCCGCGATCGCCGGATCGTGCAACACACAGGTCACTCATGTGAAGCTGCACGGGGCGCTCGCGAATATGGCGAGCGAAAATGAAGCGCTGGCACAGTGTTTTGTCAATGCTGTAAAAAGTGTTGATGCGTCGCTCGCGATTGTCGCGATGGCTGCGACACCGTTGCAGTCACAGGCAGAGCAGGCGGGGGGTAGGGTGTTGAGAGAAGTTTATGCAGACCGTGCTTACAATGATGATGGTACGTTAGTATCCCGCGGCACATCCGGCGCGGTAATCCATGACCCTGCACTCGCCGCAGACAGGGTACTTGAAATGATCGAAACACAGTCAGTTATATCAGTGAACGGGGTTCGGGTGCCGGTAGCACCCGAAACCGTTTGTGTACATGGAGACAATGAGGCCGCAGTTGGTATGGCGAAAGCGCTGCGTGCTTCCTTAGAAGCGGGTGGGGTGGTGGTACGGTCTTACAATGAGAATTAGCCGGTTTCCGGTCTATGCAGACTTTCTAAACGGAAGTTCTTTCAGCACTCTGGTTTGCTGATACACATAATCAATATGTTGCTCGAGCAGTTCACGAGTTGGATTGTCAAGATCTTTGAATATCAACCGGGTCGCGTAGCGTGAATCGGCATGAGCACCGGTGTTCTCGGTACAGGTGGCTACCTCAGCGTTGACGCTGACTTCTTTGCGATTAGGCCCAAGCTGCATTGATAGTTGCAGCGTTTCCTCGGCTGGCAGTCGGGACGCATAAGTAAATCGCATGCCGCAGGTGCTTAACTTTACTACTCGCGTCGTACGTGTTGGTTGCGGTGAGTCTGGAGTGGTTATGCGGAGCGCCATGGCATCTGCAACGCGTTTGGTTCTTCTTCTTTCGGTAAAACTCATTTCTTTCTCGGGATCCCTGACTTTCTTGTCATTATTTTGTCTGGTGCTGATTTCTGTTCAGCATCCTAAAGAGGATAGACGACATCTCCATATATGTCATGACATCATATGCTAAACATTGTGCCCGGCGCAAATAAACCAGTGACTACACGGGTGTTATAGCATCTAGGCAATCGAGAAACCGGGTACCCATTCATAGATTAGCGCAAAAAGTACTGCTGCCAGGGCCAGGCGGTAGACCATAAAAATCCAGAAGCCCATGCGCTTCACCAGCGCCATCAGTAAACTGATGGCAGCGATGGCCGCAAAAAAGGTCAGTACTGCCGCCCAGATAGCGTGCGACGGGATGCCACCGCCTGTCTGCACCGCTTCGATCGCTGTGAATCCGCCGGCGGCTGCAATGGCCGGAATACCCAGCAGAAACGAAAAGCGCGCAGCTTCAGCTCTTTCAAATCCGAGAAAACGAGCGGCGGTCATAGTGGCGCCGGAGCGGCTGGTACCAGGGATCAGCGCCAGCGCCTGGCAAATACCAATGGTAATGGCCGGGGCAAGCGTCATGTCTTCCATACGTTTGATGCGCTTTCCGACCACATCGGCGATGTATAACAAGATGCCGTAGATCACCGCTGTCCAGGCGATAATTTTAGCGACTCTCAGAGTGTCAGCGCGTATCGCATCCAGTGTGCCGGTAAGCTTCAGCAGTGCGCCAAATACCAACGCCGGAATAGTTGCCAATGCGATATATCCGGCCATACGGGCATTGTGTGTGTTTTTAAATCGAACAAGGTCCCAGGTGCCGGCAAGCAGGTTCAGTACGTCGCGCCAGAAATACACAATAACTGCGAATAGTGACCCGACGTGCACCATGACATCGGTGATGACGCCCTGATCTTCCCAGTCGGTCAGTACAGGTACCAGTGCCAAATGTCCTGAGGATGACACCGGCAAAAACTCGGTCAGGCCCTGGATCAATGCCAGCGCAATAATTTGTTCAATCGACATTAGTAATTAAGTCAGCTTCGAATCGACCGGCAATCTTGCAACAAAAGCGCCGAACCAATGATGTTTTCTCAGAAATGTATGTCTGCCTTGCCACGAGCGTCGCAGCAAGGCAGATCAGGCCGGTTGTTATTGGGCAACGGGTTGCCGAAACAGGTTGCCGGCAGTGAGTTCTACGCGTCGGTTGCTGAAACGTCCATCAATGGTTGCGTTGCTCTGGACAGGCTTGGTTTCACCGGCCGCTGTGATGCGAATGGCTGATCCGTCGACGCCGTTTTCCATCAGGTAGCGCTTTACCGAACCTGCCCTGCGTTGTGACAGTGCCTGGTTATAACCATAAGAACCCGTGCTGTCTGTGTGCGCCTGCAACTGCAGAGAGGCTTCCGGAAACGCGTTGATGCGCTGTGCAAATTCGTCGAGAATTATTTTGGCGCTGCTGCTGAGCGTCGCAGAGTTATTGGCAAAATTTACAACCTCTGAAATTTCCGGGTAACGCACTCTGGCGGGAGTTGTTTTAACAGGTTGTGCTTCAATAACCGGTGCAGGTGCGACTATTGGTTCGGGCGTTTCAGGGGCTTTCGCTGCCGCAAAAACCGGTCTGTTGCCTGGCATTCCCAGTCGGTAGCTCACCGCAATTTGTCCGAACTTTATATCTTCGTCTGCTGCCATCACTTCTGCACGCATACCCAATCCTGAACTCAACGCATACTCAACACCAGCGCCAAGTAACAAGCCGGAACCACCGTCGCGTTGATAGTTGAGTGTATTATTGGTTGCGCTGTTATCAATATCTACATAGCCAAGGCGACCGTAACCGGTTAGGCCCCGGCGCCTGGCATTGGCCCGTGCTTCACCAAAGTACGCCAGCGCGCTGATACCATTCATGTGGTAGTTCAGACGACCCGCAGAGCTGCTGCCATCGGCATTGCCGCTGGGTGAAAAACCTGCGCTACCCAGATCTGCAGAATGTACTTCCACAGAAAGCAGCTCACTGACATCGACACCAACAGTGAGCTGACCGGCGGGTTCGACTCTGTCGTTAACATCCAGCGTCGGAAAATTTTCAACACCCGGTGTTAACCGGCTGGTGCCGAGGCCCATCGTGGCATAGATGCTCTTTTCAAATTGACCATAGCCGCTTTGCTCAGCGAAGGCAGTTGGTGTGCCGGCGACCAGTGCGCATAGAACCCCTGCGAAAACACTGCATATACTGGTTGGATTAATGCTGCCTTTATAACTGATTTTCATATAACACCTGTGTTGGTAAGTAACACAGGTGTCGCAGCAATTGGTGCGCCCACATTGAGACTTGCTGCCAAGGGTTTTATTTACTGTAACAATTCCCTGAACATACATTCAGATAGCGCAAAAAACATAGCCCTGATTACAGTAGTAATACGGTTTAAACCTATGGTTCCTGAGAAATTTGCCGGTATCCGGTAATGCCGGCGTTATAAAACTCTTCATAGAGAATGACAGAGTCATTTGACAAAGCGGTTGGTTGCCAGCAGAAAACACGTGGCGGATTCAGTAGAGTAGTACCGCCGCAAGTAATACTACTCTGCAGTGGTGCCCCATTGTTATCTGCCATCGATACCACCAGTCTTGCAGGCAGCTCTGACTGCGATAACGGCAGTCTGTCTGAGTC
>CALHCI010000131.1 GCA_937931165.1 uncultured Granulosicoccaceae bacterium | reverse complement strand
CGATTATCGCCACCACTGCGATCCAGACCAAAGTGTTAGCAAAGACAACGGCGGTCTCGTTTTGTTTCCAGGTATCTGGCAATAGCCTTCGACCTATTGAAGGCTTTTCATTACGCTTGGCTGGCACAGACACAAAAATGGTCTCTAGTATCCCGAACAGGATTTCAACAACTGGCCAGGCTATCAATACTCGCTGTTTACTTTTTAGCAAACTCATCTCTAACAGGAAATAATTAAACCGAATGCGCATTTCACAGATCTATAAGGTGTCGATCCAGAGCGGTCTGTAACAGCAGCAAACACACCGGTCTACATCGAAATCATAAAGCAACGCTGACAACAGAAGCTTCCGGCTTGGCTTTGCGTTTGTACCATTAAAAAATCTGGATGAAGGCATCCGGATCATTGCTGAAGAGGTTAACCATCAGCTAGCAAAACCCTGAACACGCCAGGCAGCCTCCCGCCTGTCCTTTTAAAATATGCCATCTGTCTCTTACGAGCACTGTAATTTCGAGTTACATTTTACTGGTAACAGTTAACAATCCAGTCAATGAGCACCTACAAACCCTTTTCAATTGAAGTACCGGATCACACGCTTGAGCAAATTCGTACCCGGGTAAAAGACTACCCGTGGCACGAGATGCCAGACGATGGCGGCTGGGACTATGGCACCAACCTCAGCTACATGCAGGAGTTCTGTGACTACTGGGTCGATGATTTTGACTGGCGAACACAAGAAGCAAAGATTAATCGCTTCTCACACTTCAAAGCCCCGGTAGATGGTATAGATCTGCATTTCATTCATGAAAAAGGCAGCGGCTCCAACCCTCGTCCCCTGATTATCAGCCACGGTTGGCCGGGTACCATTGTCGAGTTTCTGGAATTCATTGATCTGCTGGCGCACCCCGAAAATCACGGTGGGAATATCGAAGACGCATTTGATGTGGTCGCACCTTCACTACCCGGCTTCGGGTTTTCCGGGCGACCACCCAGACCTTACGGCCCGAGAAAAATGGCCGCTGTTTTTAACACACTCATGACTGATGTACTTGGTTACAAAAAATACATTGCCCAGGGAGGTGACTGGGGTGGTGCGATTTCGAGCTGGCTGGGTTATGAGCACCCGGCCTGCGCTGCCATTCATATTAATATTCTGACCATGCGTCATAAAGACGGACCACAGGGTGCGGAAGAAACTGCATGGGCAACACAATTTGATCAGGACCAGATCATACAAGACGGCTACCGCACCCAACAGGCGACCAAACCGCAAACACTAAGTTACGCGATGATGGACAGTCCTGTGGGCGTCGCCGCATGGATTCTGGAAAAAATGCACGGCTGGTCAGACATTAAGGCGGGTGATATAGAAAGCGTTTACACGAAGGACCAGTTGTTAACCAACATCATGGTTTATATCGTGACAAAAACCTTTAATACAGCATCATGGATTTACTACGGGCGCCGGGAAGAAGGCGGAAGAATACTCTCCTCCGAAGGTAATCGGGTAGAAGTCCCGACAGGCTGCGCGGTATTCCCCAAAGAGTTACTGGCCTGGCCACCACGCAGCTACGCCGAGCGGATCTACAATATCACTCAATGGACAGAAATGCCGCGAGGCGGGCACTTTGCTGCAATGGAAGAACCGCAGCTACTGATAGAAGATATTCGGCGTTTCTCGCAACGTCTTGACTGGACACGGTAACACAACAGGTACCAACAATACTGTTGTGGCATTGACTATGAATCCGCTGCTGCTCTGTGCCGGTAAACATAAAGCATCGACATTACCGACACACAGGCCATCGCAATCACACTGCAAATCGCAATGGTAAAGTTTTGCGCACCTCCCATACCGACTATTAGCGCACCGGCTATTCCTCCTGCTGCCATCTGCCATGCCCCTACTATGCCGGTGCCGGTACCACGATGATTACCCGCCGCAGTAATTGCACCCACCGTAGAATTGGCAACGATAATGCCATTGCAAAAACCAAACAGACAACAGGGAAGTGCCAACGCAAGTGCATGAGTAAACCCCAGAGACTGAGTAATTAGCATCAACACACCGGAAATCAGGCTGCCGGTACATCCGACTAATGCAGCCCGCTCGATACCGCGGCTGACAAACCAGTTTCTGTTAAAAGTATTCCCAAGTAAATAGCACAGCGGGGTCAGAGAGAACCATGCACCAAACTCTGAAAGTGTGTAGCCGTTTCTTTGGTACTGATACGCAAGAATCGAATTAAGACAAAAGAACATACCAACCTGCATACCACTGGCAAGTGTCCAGTAGTTAAACACCGGCTTTTTTAGCACGGCTCTGTAGGCACTTAATACAGACGAAAGATCAATCTTCTGCAGCCGGTTAAAATGGGTTTCCTGACCGACCCGATAACCAAAAATCAACAATAACAAACCACAAACAACCAACACACCTATGGTACTTTTCCAGCCGGCAGTCTCTGCAAGCCACCCCGAGAATGCCAGTGACATCGCCGGCGCAACTGACAACACCATACTGATCGTCGACATCTGCCTGGCAGCTTCGTCCCTGTCAAACGCATCATTGACCATCGCACGCGCCATTGCCATACAGGCGGCTGCACCAAATCCCTGGATAAACCTGACCAGCACCAACATCTTAACGTCATTTGTTACCACTACTGCTAACCCGCCAAGAGAAAACATAACCGCACCAATAAGCAATACCGGTCTGCGCCCGTAGCGATCGGATAATGGTCCCCACACCAGTTGACCCACCGCCAGTGCAATAAGATAGCTGGTGAGCAACTGCTGCACTGCAGAACTGGATGTCTCGAGCCCGGCCTTTATCAGTGGCAGAATCGGCGCGAGGATAGTGAGCCCCATGACGCCACCGGCAGCGCACAGCGCCAAATACCAGATTGGCGGCGGCAGCGGTCGTGTCGACGCAGGGTGTGAAGCTTGCGGCGGCTTCGATTGAATATCGTCAGCCTGATTAAGTCGGTTAATTATCGAGTTCCACAAATTGACGCCACAACGCGCGCCTGACTAGCGCCCTATTGTCGCACACAGCAGACATCAATAGTTCAATTCAGCCAGAATCAATCAACCAGAAACAATCAGAACAGATCCCTTGCACGATGAGCTAACCGATAAAACCTTTGCGCCGCTATTTTCCAAGTTTTATAAAAACCGGAATATCCGTCGCAGGCGGCTCTATTGAAAGCTGGTACATCACCCCTTCTATATGACCGCGATGATAAGTGGCATGGTTGAAGTCGAGGTGCTTATCGTCAAAGCCTGCTACCACACTCATTGTCTCCTCAGACTGTACCGGAAAAAACCCAATCGGTTCAGGTGTTAATACAGATGCTTCGTGTGTGCCTTTTAACCCGAATGGCAAAACAACAAGGTTGCGTAGCCCAAGTAAGAGTGCCAACAAGAGCTTGTACGAACGTCAGCCAAACCAGGGAATTAGCAGCTCGCCACATTCCTTCTTGCGCAAGAAGATCGGGGTTGTTGCTGGTACTGGTACTGGTAGAGCTATAAGTTATCTTGGCGGTTTTATCGGGCTGTCGTTGTGCTTCAGAAGTTACGTTGTTCTGTTTGGAATCGCTAGCGACAAGACGAGAAACGTCTTTGGTGTACTCTATCTTATCTACGGTTTCCTCTTGCTTTTGCTGTGCATCCCAATGGGGTTTGGTTAAGTAGTAATAAATCCTGCTATAGCCATCAATCAAGATTGCCAGGACACCCAAAGTAATCAGAGGCTAAAACCAAAAAGGCAGCTCTCCCTTAGACTTCAATTCGCGCACAACCAATTACCTCTAACACCTGCAACATAAATACAGCGCTAAACTTACCACGCCGGACTTTGTTAGAGAGATTATGTTGTGTCTCGTCGATTCCGTACTCGTCTTTGAGTAGTTCTGACAGCTTCACGTAGCTGACCTTATGCCGTCCAACTCTGCCTTGAGAATCCCCGTGGCACGGGCATCCCAGTCATCGCCGTCTGCGGGTTTTAGTTTACTAGACAACTGAAATGCCTCATTCATGATGTAATTTAAAAATCATTTCAGTAGAAATCTGAATACAAAAGGCTCAATAAAACATCCTATCTGCCATAATAATTGCATATTCCTTGATTACTCATGTATTATTCATGCACTATGAAAACAAATACACAATTCATCTTTTCCTTGCTGAAAACCTCGGCGCGCATTGAACGGAGGCTTGACCGTGCCCTGTCCGCAACCAAAGGAGTCAGTTTCACTGAGTACCATCTGTTAAAAGAATTACAGGAAAAATACAACGGTGCAGCAACCCGGGTAGATTTGGCGAGCGCTGTAGGGTTAACGGCTTCCGCTATCACGCGTGCACTAAAACCACTGGAAAAAATCGGCTTTGTAGTCACCGAAAAAAGCGAAAGGGATGCTAGAAGAAGCATTGCCAAACTGACGCCTGCCGGCAGGGAACTATTGGCTGACGCCAGTCAGATTATTACGGACGAAGTAAACCTTCTTAAGCTTCCAGACACTGGCATGGAAGAGGTTTTGGGAGTACTGGATGAATTAAATAACTAAGCCGAACCAGGTATCTCAATAGCCGCGTTTCTATCGGACTTATTAGCAGGTGCTACCCGGCAAGTTGCAGAAAACCCCCGGAATTTTGCAGAACAATTTTAAATTTCTGTGATTGCTCACCGGAGTGGAAGAATGAGTTATGCAATACTCGTCGGGTTATAGGAATATATAAATTGACGGACCGGCCGGGCACTGAGGCACAGTCGCCAACGTGTTGTCCGAAGGAAATCAGCCTTGATGAAACACTTGCAGCTTAAGCTGGTACTTACCGTGCTCACCTGGTTTGCACTGTTCAACACGGCGGTTGCCGCGCCGGATAATCCGGTTGTCATCTCCCCTCTTGAGCAGGTTTCGTCACCTGATCCCGAGTTTGTCTGGCAGGATCAGGCTGGCTCGACAACCTACCGGCTATACATCTATGACCGGCTTCAGCGACAACGACTACACCTGCAAAACTATAATCAGACAGATGTCTGTACCGCTGGTGTTTGCTCCGTTACTCCTGACATCACTCTTGGTTTCAGTAAAAACCATCGATGGTTCGTCAGAGCACGTGATTCTGACGGCTGGGGAGACTGGACCAAAACTTACTTTGACTACCTCGACTCACCGCCACTCATTGTTACCACTATAGCCCCTGTCGGTGTCGCTGACTCACCGACCCCTGAGTTCTCATGGGATGATCTTGGCAATGCGACTCAGTACCGGTTGTACGTTCGAGATGTGCGCACGCTTACAAACCTTCTTGTCACAAACTATCCGGCTGATGATGTCTGTACCAATGGCATTTGTGCTATTACTCCTGCCAGTATTACTCTGCCCGAATCCGATTACCTGTTCTTTCGCGTTCGTGGTTTCAATTCTGCCGGCTGGGGTCCTTATTCAACGATACGACGCTTTAGTTACACACAACCCAACCAGTCTCCCGTCGCAACCGACGATACCGCCACCGTTCCGGCGGGTGAAGCAGTCTCTATCAATGTGCTTAACAATGACATTGATCCCGACGGCGGCCTGGACACCGACTCAGTCACTATTGCGCAACAACCAGACCATGGATCACTGATAGTTCAGAACGATGGAATCGTGCTGTACACACACGATGATGGAAATGCCACTTTAGACAGTTTCACTTACACTGTCGAAGACGATGACGGACAGCTTTCAAATACAGCCACCGTTAACATCACAATCACACCACCACCTAATCAACCGCCGCTTGCCACCGACGATACCGCAACAGTGACTGCCGGTGAAATGATCTCTATTTCTGTACTCGCCAACGACTCCGACCCTGATGGCAATCTCGACAGCAGCTCAGTGGCAATTACCCAACAGCCATCCCACGGATCAATAGCGGTTCAGACCGACGGCACCATTCGCTATACACAAGACGGGGGAGCCACCACATCTGACAGCTTCAGATATACCGTAGATGACAACGAAGGACAGACTTCTAACAGCGCCACAGTTAGCCTCACTGTAGTTGATGAAACCAACGAGTTGCTGACAAATACGAATTTCACTAGTCAACTGGACGCATGGAACACCTGTGATTTTAACAATGCTTCAGTCGTCAATAATGTAGCAGTACTAACTGGTCGTAACTGTCTTGATCAAAGTGTTAGTGTAACCCCGAATCAGGAACTTGAACTTACCTGCGATGTTAGGCGCTTAACATCAGGAACCGACTGGACCGGTATGGGCCTGAGTTTCTACGATGAAAACTGGAACTTTATCTCAGAACCCGATGCGGTAACGGTGATTGGCGAGTCCTTCGCAGACTACACATTAACAGGTACTGTTCCCGCTCAGGCACGTATTGTATTAGCCTGGGTTTACTCGGTATCCGGCGTTGCCGTGAATCGCTGCTCACTTATTGACACAAGCGATACAGAGCCACCGCCACCGAGTGGCATTAACTTCTGCCCCGCATATACACAATCGCCACTGTATCGATCACGGGCCAATACTCTAGTACTGAGTCCGTCCGATGACAACTGGGAACAACAGATTGAATCTGCACCTGCGAATACCGAAATTCTGCTACAAGACGGTAACTATGTAATGGATCGGGAAACCATCGTAATGACAAACCCGGATGTGACGATTCGATCGTTAAGTGAAACACCCGGTGCAGTTGTTATCGAAGGACTGGGGCTGTTCACAGGGCAGAGTGAAGGCTTCATGATTGCCGCAGACAGAATCACGATTGCCGAGCTAACCATGCATGGCATGCGTCGCCATGCGATTGCCATGAAACCGGAACTCGACACTGATAGCAAGCTCTACGACACCTATGTGTATAACATGGATATCTACGACACCGGAACACAGCACGTTAAAGGATCAGACGGCGGTAAAAACCACGATGCAGTAATTGCGTGTAATAAAATCGGATACACCCTTGGCGCTGCCGTCGGCGACTACAACGGTGCTATTGGGATATTTGAAGGTGTTAATGTGGTAGTGCGTGACAACTACATTTATAACCTTACCGGAGACGGGACCGGCTGCAATGCAGCTGAACCTCAGACACCGTGTTTCTACGAAAGTGCACCCGCTATTTACATGCGTTCCTCCGAAGACTCCATTATCGAGCGCAACGAAATTATCGAAAGCTTCCGCGGTATTTCACTAGGACTGCACAACGGCAATGTCAGAGGAATTGTTCGCAATAATTTTATCTACCGCACCGGACCGGGAGACATGGGAATTAGTATCGAATTGTCATACGGCACGATTGTGGAGCACAACACCGTTTTGGTCGAGGGCTATTGGGCACCCATCGAGGTGAAATTCGGCACCGGCGGCCATGTGTTTCGAAATAACCTGACCAATCTCCCTATCCAGTTGCGAGGGACTACCGGAACCACCCTTGAAGGGAACATAGAAACCGCAACCACCGGTGATTTCATCGCACCCGGTGATCCACATCTAAGCGCGGGCTCCTCCGCCATTGGCGCCGGCACCGTGCCCTCGGAAGCAACTTCAGATATTGACGGAGACCCGAGATCGGGTCAGTGGGACGTTGGCGCTGATCAGTACACCAACTGATCAGAAAGAAATATAAGAGACAACAAGCGACCAGTTGCGCGTGGCAACTGGAGGCGGCCCTTGACTCCTTAGTCCACTGCACAACTTGCTCGATCCCTTCAAATCGAAAAAAACGTGTCGGTCACTATTGACTCTGTCACCCGGGCGGGTCTGCATTGAGACTAAGCTCACACAATCGACTCAACAACAATAAAGCGCTGCTGACCAGACATCCAAAATCAAAGCTGTTCGTGGTCAAAAAACGAATAAACATGCAATGCTGGTCGGCTAAGTCGGAAACAGTACTTCAAAGGATCGACTCAAACCTCGGTTCGCGATTGCTCAATGCCCCGCAAGGAATAAAGTTAGATGATACGCATGTTTTTCAGGTTTCTATTCCCGGTACTCACGTGCTTTCTCCTGGTCAATGCAGTGATTGCTGCACCGGCAGCCCCGGTGGCGATTTCTCCGCTTGAAGAGGTTCTAACGCCAACGCCTGATTTCGTTTGGCAGGATCAGGCAAGCGTCACACAATACCGACTTTACGTCTACGATAGATCTCAGCGACAGCGCCTGCATCTGCAAAACTACAATCAAAGCGATATATGTGCTGACGGTGTTTGCTCGGTAACCCCGGACATCGCTCTGCAGTTCAGTAAGAACCATCGATGGTTTGTCCGGGCACGTGACTCTGGCGGCTGGAGTAGCTGGACCAAAATCTCGTTCGATTATGTCGACTCGGTACCACTGATCGTCACCACTATCAGCCCCACCGGAGTGGCCACTTCCGCGACACCGGAGTTTCAATGGAATGACCTTGGAAATGCGACCAAGTATCGACTTTATGTCCGAAATGTCCGCACGCTTACTAATCTTCTAGTACAAGACTATCCCTCCGATGAAGTTTGTAACAACGGAATTTGTACAATAACACCCGACAACATTAGTCTCCCGGAGTCTGACTATTTGTTCTTCCGCGTTCGCGGGTACAACTCTGCCGGCTGGGGGCCATACTCTACTATACGGCGATTTAGCTACGCACTGCCAGACCAACCACCGATCGCTACCAATGACAGCGCGACTGTTCTGGCAGGTGAAGCAATATCAATCAATGTACTTGTCAATGATTCAGACCCTGACGGTAGCCTGGACAACAATTCTGTCACTGTTACCTCACAGCCCGGCCAGGGATTACTTGCAGTTCAGAACGATGGCACCATTCTTTATACACACGACGGTGGAATCGTTCTAGCTGATAGCTTTATCTACACCGTAGAAGACAATGACGGACTAACTTCAAATCCAGCCACTGTCAGCATCACAATTACACCAACACCAAATCAGGCTCCGATAGCAGCTAATGACACTACGAGTGTTATTGCGGGAAATACCGTTACTATTAATGTACTGGACAACGACTCCGACACAGACGGCAGCCTGGACAATACGTCAGTCACTATCACTGTACAGCCCACACGAGGATCAGTTTCAGTGCAAAACGACGGAACAGTTCTGTATGCACAAGACGGCGAAACAGTCGCAACAGATAACTTCTCCTACACGGTAGACGATAACGAGGGACGGACGTCAAATCCCGCCAGTGTCAATATCACCATCGTTGACTCTGGTGTTAACCAACCACCTGAAGTTGGCAACGATACTGCCATTGTCGCTGAGGGCGGACAAGTGATCATTGATGTACTGGCAAATGACCAGGACCTGGACGGTACGATCAATATAGGATCGCTCGATATCTCACAACCTGCAGACGGCACTTATTATCCGGCCAACGGAACTGTTCAGCTACTATCCGGCGGTCGAATCAGTTATACACACTATGGTGGTCCGACAACATCAGATGTCTTCTACTATGTAGTTGCTGACAACGACGGTGCGTACTCAGTCCCTGGCGTTGTTTCAATTAGCACCGGCGTTGAACCGTCTAACCAACCACCACTGGCCAGTAATGACACAGCCACCGTGACCAGCGGGCAGTCTGTTGTCATAGACATACTCAGCAACGATATTGACCCGGATGGTGCTGTTGTACCCGGGTCCGTCATTGCTCAGCAGGGTACACATGGTCTGGTTGAGGTCATGGCAAACGGCACCATCCAGTATTCACACGACGGCAGTCCTGCAACATCGGACAGTTTTACCTACACCGTGTCAGATGACACTGGCGAAGCCTCGAATATCGCCACCGTCACAATAGCCATCACAACGGGTAATCAAGCGCCGGTCGCTAACAACGACTCAGTGCAACTGCTGAGCGAGGCTACCATCATTATTGATGTGCTAAGCAATGATGCTGACCCGGATGGTAACCTTAACCCGGCAACTATCTCTATCACAGACCAGCCAGGCAGCGCAGCATCGCTGACGATAGAAACCGATGGTCAGATTCGCTACACCAACAACGGCGACGGAAATTCAACAGACACTTTTAGTTACACAGTAAAAGACAACAATAACGAAACGTCTAACCCGGCGACGGTCAATCTGTCGATACTGCCAATAATTGCAGACGGAACACTTACCGCGTTTCACCGCAGTGGGCAATCGTTCCTGACCTGGGAGGAGACGGGTACATTCAACGGATACCACGTCTACAGACACAACTCACCAATATCTGCAGCTAACCTTGGCGATGCAGTAAAACTCACCAACAAATGGGGACCACTGGACTACAACACATCAGTCAATATTCACGGCGGCCCCAATGTGCCGCGGAACTTTGTAATTTCTGATCTTGCTGCACCACTTGACGACAATACCGGATTGTTCGTGTACACCACCCAACCCGGTGACTCAACTACAGCCTATTATGCGGTGACATCTGTCGATAATACCGGCACCGAAATGATCAATACAGTACTGAAAACAGACTCACCATTGCCTGAGTCTGTTACAACACCCTCAGATGTATTAACCTCCACGATGAATCAAGGCAAAGGGCGTACTTATACCCAGTATATGGATTATACAAACTGGAACCCTACGTTTAACGGTTACGCCTACAACTACGCGGTAGCTCTCCCGGCCAACTACAACAGCGCCAACGCTTATCCACTGATGATCGAGTTGCATGCGTACTATGAAACCTTTAAATCACTGCCAGAGTCACAGTATCAGTGGCCAGTCATAACGCTGCTTCCACATGATCCAGGCCCCACTGTAGGTGCCCTGCATTCGTGGTGGTATGGCTACTCCCGGGATCATAACTATAAAACCAACGGGTCGATTCCAGAAACTGGCGCTATCGCTAACTTTACAGAACAACGATTGATGCGCTCTATTGATGACGTTATTGGTAACCCGGCGTTTAACGTTGACACCAACCGCATCCACGGCTATGGCAATTCAATGGGCGCATCCGGCGTACTGTCACTCGCACTGCGTTACGGGTCTCTGTTGTCTGGCGTCTATGCTAATCAGCCAATGACGAATTACCGGACCAGCCCGATCTTTGAAAGTGAACTAATACAGCTATGGGGTCAAAAAGCCGCGAACCTTCCCATTGTCAACGGCGGACCGCATGGAGAAGACATTGCCCTGTACGGCTCAAACGGTATTGTCAATGTAGGGGTATGGGACTGGATGAACCATCATAAACAACTGGTTGATCGCCGCGGTGATACTTTTGCCTATGTGATGACCTATCATGGAAAGCAAGACACCATTATTGACTGGACTACTCAGGGAAGACCTACTGTTGAAGCGTTAACAAATGCTACCACTGGATTTTCAGCGGTCAACGATGGTGATGCAGGTCACACATGGGCAGGCTTTGCATCAGTTAGCATTCCACTGTTCGGATTCGGCTATGACGATGACTTTGCGTGGAAGTACCCGCTCAACCTTAGTTACCCGGCCATTACTAATGCATCCGCTTCAAGCAACGTAGTACCGGAAAATTATGGTAACGACAACTACAACATAAATATTGAATGGGCTACGGCGCACACGCCATTCGCAGCAGAAATCGTTGATTTACCAGGACAGTACTCTATCTCTCTGCGCTCACTTAGCGGTGTTCAGACAGCCGCTATTACGCCACGACGGACTCAGCAATTCGCCCCAGACCCAGGTACACAGTGCACCTGGGTAACGACGGACAACAATACCGGACTGAATCTTTCAAGCGGATCAGTGACTGTCGATCTGGACTCCCTGGTTACGGTTAGCGGAACAACCATCGCCGCAGGATCAGGTACCAGACTCAGTATTGATTGCCCCTGATTCCCCAGCCCCAACCTCAGCGCTGTACCAATCAGGCAATACAACCGAAAATCAGTGCAGTAGGCTACTACTGCGCTGATCCCCTCCCTGCTATGTAATTCAACTTCGGGGCGCTATGGCTTTAGTGAAAGACTATGAATAGCACCGGAATTACGCAACTGTCGAGATACCACTTCCCGCGCGGTTCCAAGTTCTACTGCCGGGTACTGGTGAGCGGTGAAAACAACACCATCTTCCTGCATCATTTCTAAAAGCTTATTCGCAAGCCGAACATCGAATCGTTGAAACGCTACTTCCGCAACGGTAGCAAAATGATCAGTTATTCTTTTTGCAAAAGCACTAAAATCAAACTCTCTAAACTGATTAGAACCGACAAGCAACGTATTACTAAGCTCTCTCGACATGGCAATTACTTTCAGATCACACTCTGCCACACCGCTTGCAGAGTAGTCCTCAAAGGCCAGCAGGCACGCAGTAGTCATGATGCAGGTTTCCCCCACACTAATTCTATAAAGGCGACTCCCGTCCTGGCTCCGAAACCTGGCGCACCCTGACACTGCCTTCAAGCAACATAGCTTAGTACGGCGCTTCGAAATTATCCAGCCCCGAAAAGCGATTGATCCAGTTCATTTTATTGAGGTTACACAGGTATCGGTCTCCTTTGTAGAGTGCCCTGCACCGCGTATCAAGGCACTCTTTTACTACGATTAAAGAAACCACTATCCCAGATCATCTTTCGCCAGATTATCAATCATTGCCTGTGTAATTAGACTAACACCACTTTCAGATCTGCTAAACCGCCCCGCATCATGTTCTGCATCAACTCCAACAATCAGTCCCTCCGGTATTGACACTCCGCGATCAATCACAGCCCTCTTTATTTTCGCTCCACGCCCAATAGTGACACGGGGCATAATCACTGATTCTTTTATACTGGCAAACGAGTGACAACGGACATGGGAAAACAACAAGCTTCGGTTAATTCTCGCACCGGAAATAATACAGCCACCACTAACCAGCGAGCTGATCGCGCTACCTCGGCGATTGTCTTCATCGTGTATGAACTTTGCCGGTGGAGTTACCTCCTGATAAGTCCAGATAGGCCATGTTTGATCATAAATATCCAGCTCAGGCTGAAAATCCGTGAGATCAAGATTAGCCTGCCAGAACGCATCGATGGTTCCAACATCCCGCCAATAGGGCTCTGTAGAAAACGGACCTCTGACACACGATTCCCCAAACTCATGCGCCACAGCAGTTCCGTTGCTGACTAACTGTGGAATAATGTCCTTACCAAAATCATGGCTGGATTCGCTGTTTACAGCATCGTCTTTGAGTAGGCTGATCAGCTTCTTAGTGTTGAAAACATAGATACCCATAGATGCCATTGAATGTGCATCGTCTCCGGGTATTGTTGGCGGATCAGCTGGTTTCTCGACAAAGTCTGATATCCGACCGTTTGCATCAACATGCATTACACCCAACGCACTGGCTTGCGCTTTTGGCACCACAATACAGCCGACGGTGACATCCGCACCACTGTCGACGTGTTGCTCAAGCATTACCCGGTAGTCTTGCTTATAGATGTGATCACCGGCAAGAATAATAGTGTACTCAACACCGTAACTTTCTATGATGTCGATGTTCTGGGTAACGGCATCTGCAGTGCCAAGATACCAGTGCCCTTCTGCCGCACGTTGGCTGGCTGGAAGAATCTCCAGCCCTTCGTTACGTTCCGCTCTTAGAAAATTCCAGCCATTGTGAAGATGTGCAATCAATGAATGCGCTTTGTACTGCGTTGCCACTGCAATGCGCCGCACATCAGAGTTGAGTGCGTTTGACAACGCAAAATCAATGATACGGGTCTTTCCACCAAAAAATACCGCAGGCTTGGCCCGACGATCGGTCAAATCCAGTAATCGGCTACCACGCCCACCAGCAAGCACAAACGCCATGGTACGTTGAGACAGCTGACGATTTTGCATCCGGATGCCTCACTATGGAATCGTCTATCAACGTACACGGTATCTGCGACTTAGTAAATACCAAAACAAGACAGCCTGTTTGCAAACTTCAATATATTTACTGTATCTGTGTTTATGGTGAAAGATATTACTAATAGACAAAGATAAATTTCGTCTTGCTGTAAGCAGCCATTACTTCAGCCTCCGCTAAATAGCAATGCCTGTCAGTAAACTGCATCCAGACAATCGTTTATCATCTCTGACTATCCGAGCGTACATCCTGAATTAGTCTGCCAAACCAGCCTGCCAAACCAGCCTGTAAGAGACTCCACTATGCCCAATACCCCGAACCTTCTATTTATCATGAGTGATGATCACGCATCCCATGCGATTTCGGCGTATGGCTCGCGTATCAATCACACACCCAATCTGGACCGCATTGCGTCACAAGGCGTACGTATGGATTCGGCGTTCTGCACCAATTCTATTTGTGCACCCAGCAGAGCGGCCATTCTCACCGGTACCTACAATCACATCAACGGCGTAACCACCCTTGATACACCTCTGGACAACTCGCACTGGACTTTCGTCAATGCACTTAGAGACAACGGTTATCAAACCGCACTGTTTGGAAAATGGCATCTGGGACATAAGCCGGGGTCCGAACCAGACATGTTTGAGCGTTGGCGGGTACTTCCGGGGCAAGGCCATTATCATAATCCGGTGTTTGTGGATTCCGAAAACGGAATAGATGAGGTTGGCGGCTACGTAACTGATCTCATCACCGATGACTGCCTTGATTGGCTATCACACAGAAAAGACGATAATCCCTTCGCATTGTTTTGCCACCACAAAGCGCCACATCGCCATTGGGAACCCGACGCTAAACATTTCTCTATGTATGATGATATGGAGATCCCTTACCCCGAAACCTTTCTGGACAATCTCAGCGGGCGTGCTGATGTCATACGGGCAGTAAAGATGCGTATGCTCGACCTTGACCCAGTCATGGACCTTAAAGCTAAAGTGCCAGAAGATTTAAGCCTCGATGAAGAAATCAAATGGCGATACCAGCGGTATATCAAAAACTATCTGCGTGTGGTTGCCTCAATTGATGACAACGTTGGCAGACTATTGGACTACCTGGAAAAAGAAGGCCTGACTGACAACACCATTATCGTCTACACATCAGATCAGGGGTTTTTCCTCGGTGACCATGGCTGGTTTGACAAACGCCTGATGTACGAAGAATCATTATCAATGCCGCTGCTTATAAGCTACCCGAAAGCGATTAACGCCAACTCAGTGTGCGATGATATCGTTGTCAACGTCGATTTTGGCCCTACCATATTGGACTTTTGCGGCATCACTGTACCCAACCACGTACAGGGTCGTTCGTTTACCGGCCAGATTACCGGCAGACCTGCCAAAGACTGGCCCACGTCAATGTACTACCGCTACTGGATGCACAACGATAGTTCGCACGCCTGCCCTGCCCACTTCGGGATCCGCACAAGAACGCACAAACTTATTTGCTACTACAACGAACCATTTGATCAACCCGGCGCAAACGGCCCGGCTAATCCGGTCGAGTGGGAGTTGTTTGATCTGCAAGCCGACCCGCTTGAAGTCAACAACCTGTATCACGCCCCTGAATCTTTAAAGATTATCAGCAAACTAAAATCCGAGCTAAGCCGTCTACAAACTGAGGTTGGTGACACCACACCTGTGACCATAAATTTGACACCCTGACGACTGCTCAATAGGCAGGTATGAGCGGTTTTGCGTCTCAGAGGTCAGATGATAGCAAAGGAATCTGCAAAAATCACAGGTGCAGTTTATTGCTGGACCGGGATTACATTTGCTGAAAAGAGTAAATATTAGCGCAGAAATATCACATTCAGCATCAGCTGCATGGAATATCCAGATAAGCAACCGCACTCTTTTCACTCAGCATATCGGGTCCGCCGTCAAAACAATATCGACGTGCTCTTACAGTAGAGATATATCTGTAACCGCATTGCATTTCCGGTATCCGCAATTGGTATTGTCTTGGCTTTACTGCAGGTTCTGGATCAGCATAATACCCCTGTGCTGCGTAGGTAAGGTGTTCTACTCTGGCAATAACGTTTGTTTTATTCTCAGAAAAAATGCTTGCATAACGATCAATCGGTTTTCTAAACTTAGCAACAGGCTCATCAGCAAGATCACCTTTCAAAAAATTCTTATAATTCTCCTGCAAGGGTAAACGTTCAACCTCAACGGTAAATCTAACGTCATCTCTGTCGCTTACACCACCATAGCTATTCAGGTAATTCCAACGTAACTGACCTTTATCTTTCGCGTTTCTCTCAAAAATCAATTCAGCCTTATCAGGCTCGAATCCCGGTGATACACATGAAGAATACAATGGTTCGTATTGGCAGGACTCGGCGGGTTCATCCTGAAGTTCCGGATGAGCACACAAATCAAGATGTGCTTTCATTTCTTGGTAGCTTTTGTCATAGACCCAATCTGTAACCGGTTCTCTTATGAATTTGTTGTCATTGAAGTAGATATCATAGTCATCTGTATACGGCAAAGGCATCCACGGATGAATTTTTCCAGTCTCTGAGGCCCACTTTGTCCGGCTGTTTTTCAGGTATTCCCACTGCAGATGCCATTCATTTGTCCCAGCTGGATAGATAGATTTCGGGGGTGGCCTGTAGTTGCGTTTGCCGATTGAATCGTAAGCAAAATAACGTCCGGTCATTTGAGTAGTAAGCTTGTGACACAAGGCACAATCATCAGTTGTAGTGAATGTCTTAGCAGAGTTCAATATTTCGAAGCCTCGAGACGGTACCGTGCGGTCACGTTCTGTATAATCCGGATCAATCCGACGGATGTACTCTGACCCAATAACCCTGATACCGTGCCCAGCACTTTCAAGATCGGCAAAAGACCGACTTGAAAACCTTTTTCTTCTAATTCTGTTGCGGTAACCGACTTCAGAGAAGTTTGTGTAGGGGGTTAGGATCCATGGATTCCCATTGTCATGACAGGTGTGACATTTGAATTTAAACTCATTGGAATAAAACGAAATAGTTTTCTTCAGCTCGGCAGCTCGAACATCCTTGTCCTGATACCCGAAACCTCCTGGCGGATAAACCGGCTCATCGAAACGATAACTGTTCCAGTCTTTCAAAGATCCGTCAAAATAAGCAGTTTCTCCCGTTTCCGCATTGTGTCCGATCAGGCCGACTAAAGAGTAAAATGGATTGTCAGCTGCCCAATAGTCTTCATATCTTTGGTTTTCAATACTATCCGGCTCCTCCCTGTCGGTGTCGAAATCAGTTCTTCGCATGCCGACCTGCAAAGGTTGAAACTCATTAACCGATTTCCGGCACAACAATACCCATGTTACGTTTCCGTTTTTTCTGACTGTCATCCGTGAT
This sequence comes from uncultured Granulosicoccaceae bacterium, assembly GCA_937931165.1. Taxonomy (GTDB): domain Bacteria; phylum Pseudomonadota; class Gammaproteobacteria; order Granulosicoccales; family Granulosicoccaceae. The sequence goes on along the minus strand of CALHCI010000131.1, from coordinate 10,462 downwards.
GCAGTCCCACATTCATTGACACCGCCGGCTAATGAGGGTTTATCACAACGTTCGATCGTTTCGGTCCATCGCACAATATCTCCTTGCGTGTTTATATGAGCAAACTGCTTCCTGCCATCTATTGCGGGATTTGGAAGTAGCCGCACTTGGTTTCCATTAACCTGGACATGAATGGTCACTGTGTCGGTTGCATCACATTGCATAACAGGAATTTTACCCAATACGGCACGTGCCTGATCCCCCGCTACAATACTGCCGGGCAACATCTCGCCTGTGTTAAGGTCCTTCTCAGGAGCCGGCTGCCAAAGATTACTGCTATTTAAGCCGATAATGCGAGATTGCCAAGTCTCTGAATTATCGGTACTGGAAAATGTTGTTCGAAAGTCTGCGCTTAATAGACGACGAAACTTGGACAGGCACTTTCTGTATTCCGCTGACTTCTGCAAATATAAATTATAGGCCTTTATATTACGTGGTTTCTCACCAATAGCTGATGGGAATTCGGGCGCCTTACAATTAGTCTTGAGCGCATGCTCCAGCCGGGTAAGTTGCATTCCCACTATTTGCACATGGTCTTCGGCAAACGCTAGCTCACCACAGAATAGTCCAATAAAAAATGCGTAATGCCATAGGGCAAAACGGTTTCCGGGAAAGCATAGTCTACTCATTCTGCACATCAGAACTGCGCACATATTTCAGACCAGTAATCAGCAACCAGGGCTTTTAACGCCGACTCCTCGGTTCCGTCCAACCATAAATCATTTTGAGTCGCAAAGCTTTCTACACTATACGGGTAGTCTTCCGTATAGAATATATTGGTGAGGTTGTTGACTACATATTCGCAGACGAGATAGTCAAGCGATTCGTCTTCCAGGGGCATTTGATCATTTCGGCTGAATGAATCAAAGGCTCTATCACTAATCAGCCTATAGTTAAAAGCTCCGTCCCAATCTGCCAGTACACGCAAATACATCTGTTGGGCCACCTTATCGACAATAGCCTTGTAGGCACTGGCCTTTGCCAGATCATCTGATGCCAACAGCCGATCTAAAAAATGCCGCTCAATGGATGATAAAACATAAGCAGCCAGATTCTCACTATGCCATTCCCATGGATCCGTCAAAGAATACTCTCCAACCGTACTGGTCAGACGCAACGCATCCACGACGCTTTTAACATAGACTTCGTTGTACCTCTCAGGCAAATTTGAACCAGGGGCGTAAACGCCGAAGATCTTCACAATCTCATCTACATAGCCCTGCAATTTCCCCAATGCATGTTTTTCGAGCGTATAAGTATCGGCATCGTGGTTGGTAAGATCGTCAGCTGCATTCGTCGCTCCAGTGTAGCTTGCAGCGGCATTTTCTACTATCTCGCTTGGTAATTTGCTAAATTCCCACCCCAGATCCATCACACGTTTATCAAAGTTTGGTGTATTCCATATTCCTTTAACAGCAAAGAGATGAAAGTTTTCAGGCGAATTGAAATCCTGGTGATATTGATAGAAATGACCAATTTCATGAACCATTATTGCGAGCGACTTGAGCGGAGTGACAGGCGCCCAGTTACCGGTGTACACCACCAGATCCTGAGTAGAAGCATTAGCTTCGGCGTGGATAGACCCGTTCAAACCGCAATTATTCTGCTCCTTTTCCCTTACCGGGTATTTGGCAACAGAAACAGAACGCGGCATTGACGAATAAGTCTGGTGCTCACACTCTTTCTCCTTCAGTTCAGGGGGAGGAAAAATATGCTCCAGAACATCCGACAGTGTCTGTGCAAGCTGGAGTGGGAATTTCATCCGGCGTTCATAAATCAATATGTCATGCTGATTCCACAAATTTCTCTGAAACCCGCACAATGCCAGGTCATCACTATTGCACAGTTTAGTATTATGGGATTTTGCCTGCCCTCCGGGGACCCGTGAGACGTGCCAGTCAAGTAGAGGAGGAATATTTTCGCTTAAAATACAGTTGCTTTCCCCGCCTACCAGATGCTGTTGATCAAACCAATTTCTTACTCCATCGTTATCTGCGTCAGAATCATGATCTGTAAAATAACCACACTCATCCACAGCAAAATCTGTAATGCCATCGCTATCAGAATCGCTGGTCGCAAAATAGCACAAGGTTCGTTCTTGAATCGGTAGTCCTTCCGACTTCCAACTGTAGTACTCGTCATACCAGGTTCTCGATTGCTCTCCCTGAAGAAGAGAATCACAAACAGAATTATCAAGATCGGCTCTCGAAGGGAGCTTTATTGCAGAACTGCTTGACCACTGGTCACACAGGGAAAACATCTGCGCAAGGAACAGCGGTTCGAATCCCTCCACCGGTACAGGTTTATTTTCAAAGTCGATGTAATCACCTGCACAGAGCAACAACATATCCTGATCAGTTAGTACACGATCCGCTACTGCGGATAATGAGCGCAGCACACAGAATAAAAAGACAACTAACCGGCAACTCTGCACCACACACTTGGATTTCTTCATGATGGGACCACCACATCCTCAGGATTCACTTACAGCATGTTGAAACAACACCTACATCGAGTTTAATTCACAAGTGAAAATGTGCAAGAATACCGATGGGGTAATTGTGGCATTTAGCACAGTATTATGCAGAACGATTCCCACTGACAGACGATTGACAAATTCAGGAGTATTGATTGACAGAAGTGTCCACCCAAATACGAAACGTGATTGTTCCCACTGAGCGGCGTTTCGTATCCGTCATCATGTGTGACCTGGTCGGCTCCACTGCACTATCAGACTCACTAGACCCGGAGATATTCGGTAATCTTGTAGAGCGTGCAATCAATTTGTGCGTCGATCATATTGAAAAAAACGAGGGCTATGTTTCTGCCTATCAGGGAGATTCGATCATTGCGTTATTCGGCTATCCAATGGCATTGGAGAAACATGCAGTCCGGGCCGTGCGCACAGGTATTGACATTGCCAGAGCAATGACAGAGCAAAAAGATACCTCTTTGGCGATGCGAATTGGCATAGCAAGCGGCACTACTGTTATTTCTCCAGTACACCGTCGCGGTTCAATTACACAGATCGCTGCACACGGATATGTACCGAATCTGGCTGGCCGCCTACAGGCCATTGCGAAAAAAAATACAGTTTTCGTCGACCATCGAACTTATCGTCAGACAAGGCAGTTCTTCGAGTTCACCGATCAGGGCGAACACCGAATGAAAGGCTTCAGCCAACCGAAACGAGTATGGTGTGCCGGACAGGAATTTGAGACACCCAAAAAATACATCGAACCCGGCAAACAAATGCTGGGGCGTCTGAAGGACGAACATCACCTCTATAGATTGATAGACAATGCTACAAGCTCAATCGGAGGCTTTGCTCTGATCACCGGTGAACCCGGCGTGGGAAAGTCCCGACTCATGAGCGCAGGTATCCAATACTGCAAAGAACGTGTGAAATTACTCGAACTGCATTGCAGTGACTTACGATCACAACAAGCATTCCATCCATTCAAAAATATTGTCAACAACTACCTAAAACCTAGTAGTGAAAATACAGAGGAGAATACTCAGCTTAAGTTACAACAACTGGCAAAAAGCTTAAAAGCCGAATGCTCTATTATTCTACCTGTGCTGCAAATGATTGCAGGCGTGAAAATGAGCGATAAAATCGATGACAGCCCACAGGCTACCAGACAAATCGAAAAATCTCTGGTAGCACTGATAAACGGTCACAATGACACTCCGACCCAGGTGCTTTTCATTGAAGATATCCATTGGCTGGATACGGCAACTCTGGCTGTATTGGTTGCCCTGAGAAATTCTTCACCTTCAGTACTGATCGTCGCTACCTCAAGGGGACCATTCGCACACCCGAACTTACCATGCTCGGACGAGATAAGCCTCACACCTCTATCAATAACCGCCAGTCGGCAATTAGTCGAGCAAATCTCCGGACCTACCATTCCAGAGCGAATGAAAGACGAGATACTGGAGCGATCCGAAGGACTACCGCTCTTTATAGAAGAACTAGTTCAAAGCGCCGGGACTCTGTTAAAGTCAAACAACGAGCGATTAAGCGATCAGGAACTGATCCCCGACACGCTCCAATTTTCGCTTCTAACACGAATAGACGCTTTGGGACAGTCCAAACGATTGCTAAGCATTGCAGCGATGATCGGGCGAGAATTCGACTACGAGCTTACCAGTGCGATCTCTGGACTAAGCATCGAATCAATTGACAGTTCAGTGGACAACCTGACGGATCAAAATATATTCATCAGCATTGACAGTAACTCACCACAGACCCTGTCTTTCAGACACGCATTGATTCAGGAAGCGGCAGCCTCTCTAATTCCAAAAACTGAGAAAAAAACAATACACTCGGCTATAGCTGACGAACTACTGCTGAGTAAAGCTGAAGAAATATCAAGTAACCCGATAACTGTCGCCCGGCACCTAAAATCAGCAGATCGATTTGACGAAGCGGTAAACTACTTCCATCAGGCGGCGTCACTGACAGCCAGAACAGCAGCCAAACTTGAGGCCGCAGATCAGTTTAAGTTAGCGATAAGTTGTCTAAAAAAATGCACACAACTTTCACACAATGCCATGTTGGCTGAAGAGCTAAAGCTACAGTCTTCTCACGGACATGTTCTCTACTCGGCACTGGGACATGCCACCGACGAAAGTATGGATGCTTTTAACCGTGCCATTGCTATTTCCCGCACACTTGGTGACACCGATGCACAGGCAACAGTGCTCGATGGTCTGTTCGGTATTCATTTTAACTCAGCTGAATTCGATGAAGCAGAAAACACTTGCCGCCAGCTACTCAAACTATCGGCAGAAACAGGAAAAGTATCCCAGGCCGCACTCGCAACTCAAGGCGTAGGCATGTGCAATTTTAATCGCGGAAATCTGGCAACTGCAGAATCGGAGTTAAAATCCGCACTTGGCTTTCTGTCCGAGGCCAAATCGATAAACAGCGACTTTCCGAGTATGACGTACTTATATCTATCCTGGACCCAGCTACTTATGGATGACAAAGACGCGGCAAACGACAATTACGATCTGGGCTGCCGTTACGCCGACGGTGGGTCACCTTACAATATAGCCGCAGCACTCGGCAACGGATGCCATCTTTATCAGTGGCAGAACCAACCGGAAAAAGTAGCAAACATTCTTGAGACGCTTATCCCACTCTGCAAAGAACAGGGGTTTATCATGTGGGGCAATCTCGCAGATTTTTTTGACAGCTGGGTTGAAGTAACAAGGAGCTCAGGAACTTCCGGCTTAAGTTCGATGCATAAAGTGTTCGACAAGCTTACAGACGAGATTGAAAAAACCTATTATCTAGGCATGCTGGCAAAAAGCAATATTATCGCGGGCAACTTAACAAAGGCGGGTGATTTGATATGCCGTGCACTGTCACAAGCAGATCGACACAATGAGCACTACTACACACCTGAATTGCTACGCCTGCAAGCCACTCTGTGTCAAAACGAGAAACAACAAATTTATCTATTGCAACGTGCAAGAGATTTGGCCCACACACAACAAGCGGGCTTTTGGATCAAGCGTATTGACGATGACTTATCACCTTCCAACCTCCACAATAACAAACGTCAAACCAGCTTGCATAAATAACCACGATACGCGGGGCAAAATCGTATTGTTATCCTGATTCTGTGTTTGACAACGCATTGATGTCATGAACAATATAATTCCCCGGGCGCCATGTAATAATACCTGCTTTCTCTAACTGCTTTAACTCCCGTGTTACTGCCTCTCTGTGTGAACTGATTCTTGCGGCGATGTCCGCATGTGTAGGCACGTCAGACACGACGATATCGCCGGAAAGATTATCGGCCGATTTTATCGCAATCCTGAATACTTCGAAACGAACACGATCTTTAACTCCATGTGTACTGAACTCAAACACACGACCCATGTGGTTTCTGAGCATACTAGTCAGTCGTTTGATAATATAGCGGTTGAGGCCGCTATGCGTATCAAGAGCTGCCAGAAAGTCTGTTTGTCTCATAACCGCAAGTGTTGTTTCAGTGACGGCAATACATTCGCTCGTGCGGGCACCTCCATCGAGCGCCGCTATCTCGCCGAACATTTCCCCAGCATTAAGATCTTCATACTGAACTTCTTTTCCACTGGCTGACATAACACACGCTCTTATGCGCCCGGCAATAATAAAATAGACATCACGCTCCGCCCCTGACTGATGAATTACAACCTCGCCAGGCTTACAAATCAGGACACGCAGGTTTTTCGCGAGTGCACTACGTTGCACTGAATCCAGCATTTGAAAGGCTAGAATTCCATCAGCTAACGGTAATATTTCTCTTTTAGTATTCACGATATCAGTTTGACTTCAGACAGCTGGTTGTTATGTGGCCGCCACCACATTTAATTTAAGATAGCGAATTTTGAGGCATTGGTCGCCTCGATTTCTTAAATTTACTATTTTAGTCCGAGATGTGGTTTTTCCCACATCGTTATGCACATGGCAACGGATATGTTTATCGCTGGAAATAATCATCTGGATGACAATGAACACAGCTGGACTGGCACAATACGATACTTCAAATTTCACGATCCCACTAGCTTCTCAGATAAATGATTTCGGTATACCGATGGCAAGATGTATTCAGGAAATCGACAAACTACTCGATGTCAATTGTATAAACGGGAGCCATTGCAATCTGACACATGCAGAGCTTGAGGTGACAGGCCTTCTGGTCCGCGGACTGACGTACACTGCGATTGCAGAAGCCAGAAACGTCAGCGCAGATACAGTTAAAACTCAAATCGCGAATATATACGGCAAGACAAATTGCACAAGCAGAACCGAATTATTGATACTGATAGCTGTACTCAATGGTCGACTGGCAGGCTAAACAACCTTCAACCAATTTGGAAAACATAACGGAGCGAAAATACACAGACTGTCAACAGGTGTGGCAGCCATGACATCTCCGAAGGGGCAGAATACGTCGATTTAGACAGTGATGACTGGGGACGGAATGGCGTAGGCTGCTGCCTCTTGAGTGAAAACCCTCTACCCCCCCCGACTGCATGCATTGATACCGATGGCGACGACTGGCGGTGGAACGAAATTGGTTCTTGCAGGTTTAATTCCAAGCTATATATCCGGCTACAAGGTGAGTTAATATTTACGACTCATGAAGTTACAGCACAATTGAAAATAACCAATAGCCAAAAAATATTTTACTATGATCAATTCGATAGCCAGCAGACGCGTGCAACATCATATCTACCTCGGAACGCGCAGACTCATCCGTGTAGATTGTCGGGCATTACGCAACGCAATAATCGTCACTCCCAACAACGTCAACAGACCACCCGCTACGACTTTAGGTGTTAACATATCATCCATCAGTACTATGCTGTAACCGATAGCAAAGAGCGTAGAAAGTGTAATGAATGGGGCTACACTATTGACTTCATAACGTTGCAGCAGGTAGTAGAGCGACCCATGCCCTATAATTGTTGCTCCGACAGCGGAGTAAACTGGAGACCAGTAATCGATTAGCTTCAGATCTGAAAACGTGTCTATTCCGGGTGACTCAAAAAACACACTCATGAATGACAGCACCAGTGTCGAAACCAAAGCAATCCAGGCTTGCAGATTAAAAACACCAACCCCCTGCAACCTGCGCATTAGTATGGCAGCAACGGCCATAACAAACGCAGCTACAGTTGCCGCAGCCATCGCCAGAAGATGTTCCGATCCCATCGGCTCAAAACTGATCACAACCACACCCAGAAACGATATCGCAATGGCAAGGAGTCGAATAAGGCGAATGCGCTCACCGAGAAAGACAATGGCAAGAATCGTTGAAAACGGTACAGTTAACTGGGCTGCAATGGCGAGAGATGAAATATTGTCTCCCAGGTACAGGGCATAAAACATAATTGAATAGTGTCCTGCGCCGAGACAGAGACCTATCTGCATGATCAGACCCATCTGTCCCCTGACAAGCCGCAGCCATGGAAACAACAGTATCAGTACAACGGCAAAACGGATTGCGCTGAACAACAACGGGCCGAATTGCTCGGTACCGATTTTACCTGCCAGAAAATTGAATCCCCACAGAGCATTAATAAACACCAACAGGGCAAGATGATGGTGACTCAATGAATGGACCTTGTCAGAAGGAACAGAGACGCACGGTTGATTACATAGTACCTGCGCAGGCATTCTACGAATACATCAGGACAAGACATTACAACTGTCTGTAACGGCTGTATTACCTTCCACACAGTCTCCGGCCACTCATGGCCACACACTATGACAGAATCAACTGCAACTGCCGCGACCTTGCAACCAGGTTATCGCGCTCATCCCACAAGATACCGTCTTCAATAAAGAGATTACCTGCCAGATCACCGGTGGTAAAAGCGCCCTTAATCCAACCTGGTTCAGGCTTTCTGCGAGCATGTACCGACAATTCAATGGTGGGCACCCAGCCTATGGGCCCGTATAACGTAAACACGGAAGGTGGAAAGGCATCACAGAATAGTGGCAATGCCAGAAGATCTGCAGGGCGCTGATCTTTAAATTTTATCCAGCCGGTGATAATTGCTGAATCGTGATGGCCATGCTCCGCGTACTGCGGATCTACACGGATATCAAGGCGATTCATTATGGGTAAGGCGACCGCCTGAGCCAGCGCCGAACGAGTAGTACATTGATCCGGTGGCGGCAGCTCCGGTGGGGACATGGTGAGGTTACGGGCTTCAGTACTGTTTCTTTTCATGCCTTCGAGATCACTGAAAGTCGCGGTGCAATTGATCCGAGGTTTACCGTCTTGCTCCAGTGTACCGGAGACAGTTGCTGTGCGCCGGCCAAACCTGATAACGCCTACTCGCAGGTCGGCAACGGAGCCCGGTAGTCCGGGGCGCAGGTAGTGGGTGGTTGCCGCAATCGGATCAGGCGTGTCTGGCACCAGCTCCCCCATTGCACGTAACAAACAGGCCAACAGGTAGCCACCATTCGGATTTGCACCAATGTTCCAGTCGGAACTCAGCTCAAGCTGCCAATGATCGTTAGAAATTTTCTCAGAGGTTGTTTCGGTATCGAATGCGTAATTCATGTGGTTATAGTTCAATTGGCACCAGATCTGTTGTGTCCTGGAATGGCAGGATTACAAAGGAAGACTATTAGTGTTACCGGAGCATTAGCGCAAGCGAATACTATTCGAAGCGGTAAATTTGGTTTGTTATGTAAGCCAACTACATGAACTGACTTACCCTGATAATTACGCTTTCACACAGGTTAAAATACAACGTCAGCACCAGTTTATCCACTACTTTACCGATGGAGGTTTATAATCAGTAAGCTCGATTACGTAGCTGTCTACCGAACCCGAGTCGTACCAGTCCGAACCAAATATAATACGAGTACCCGAGGGACTGATAGAGGCATGCGGCTCACCAAAGTAGGGTTCGTAACCACCGTTTTTGGCGTTTTTTCCATACGATCTATGATGTGCAAGTCGGCAAACAGTAGCATCGTCATCGGTGATATCCGCCAGATAAACTTCAGAGAGCAGTGGCGGTGCCGGTTCATTGATACTCAGATAACGCATCTGTTTAAGACTACCTATGCTCGACATAGCGACACTGCCGGGCCTTGCTTTTGAAAGAGCCGATACATGCGTACTGCTGGTTGGGTACGCAAAGCCCTGTGTACCGCTAATAATATTGCGGCACTTCCCGGTTTCAAGATTATGCTGTACCAGATGCCCGATACCAGACTCGGGGTCTGAATTACAACCATGCGGGCTGCGTTGATAGGCGACCTGATATAACGCATCGTCCCCACTGTGGGTTACACCAAGGCTTGAATGCTCAATAAATGAATGAATGTCGATTTTTATTTCTGAGGGTTTAAATTCCTTATCCAGAATATTCCCATGATGCCAATAGCGGGCGCCACTAGCCGTTGCAGCCGGAGCTGTAGGGTACGGTTTCCGCCCCGCTTCTCCACGCAACGTTGATTCCATCTTACCGGTGCTTACGCGGTAAACAAAAAACAGAGTGTTGGAATATTCATTTTGACAACGAAATCCAAAAGCATCATCGTCTCTGGACTGCATTTGAACGTCTCCGCCAGCGACCGGCAGAGAAGTACCGCACCACCGGGTGAAGTCTTCGATTAATTCAGATTCATTGGTCTTAACGTTGAATTTCTTAAAATGCCCAAAGTCCGTCGGCGCCGAACTGACATAAAACAGCAGGTCCGGGTTGCCATGGCTCCAGAAGACTTCCTCAATATCTGACGGAATCAGAGGCAGTGTTCCAATCAACTGATAACTGTGCCCGTCGCGCAACTCGTACCCATAGCCCTGCGCGGTACTCATATAGGTGAGTAACCTGGTCTCATCTGCATTCCATGCCTGCATCGTACTGTACGCCGGCTTTCGAACCTCAC
>CALHCI010000130.1 GCA_937931165.1 uncultured Granulosicoccaceae bacterium | reverse complement strand
CGGGATGTTGTAGAGATGATATCAAGGCAGGAAATCTCAAACACAATACCGGGTTCTATCATGCGATATGCTACCCGATCAGAGTTTACCTCGGCATACTCGCTTTCTACCACATGCCCTTCAAGCTGCTTCAACAGTTCGACACGCTCATCATCGCTGAAACCACCACCGACACGCCCGATAATATGAAAGCTGCCATCGGTACGTACCACAGCCAGCATTACATCGTGAATCATACCCGCCCGATCGTCGAGCCCTTCGGTAAATCCAATCGCCGCTAAATCAATCGTATGGCGCGGCTTTACCTTAAACACACCGGCGGTGTCATTACGCGCTACAACACCTTCGGCGTTCTCACCATCTACCCATTTTTTAAACTGCTTCAGTACTGCCTTACTGCCGTCACCGATGATGGTCTCTACCGGGTGCACACGATCGGCTTCAGCGAACAGTTCAGTAATGCGGTCAAAGCGGTCTGCATAGCGACCACTGCGTTCTTCGTTATCCCACTCATAAATATTAAAAATACCGAGGCACAGACTATCGACCTGTTCTTGATTTTCGGGTTTGCGCGCCACTCTGACCACATCATGCACTCTGGGTCGTTTATCGTCGTCTCTTCTGACATAAAGTTCAGCGCCAAAAATGGCAAAGCTCACCCCGCATTCATCAAGAATCTGCTTCGCCTCTTCATGAAACGCAGCTCCAATACGGATAGTGCCACCAGGGTTGATGGTAAAGACCTCGCCCTCGCTGTATACCAGGCAGGTAAACTCACCATCAATCTTGCGACTGATGTGATAATCCCCGCTTGGAATTCTGCGCTTTGCCAGATCACGGTCAAGCGCCATCGTCATCTGACTTAGCTGGCGTTTGCGCATGCGCACACGCTGCAGTATTGATGAGTCAGACAACGCATCAGCCTTGCCGGTATAGTACTCACCAATCTGCTGTTTCAGCGCGCTTTTGTCTATGAGTGTCATTAGCTAACCCTCAGCTCTTACCGGTTTTGGCCGGCTTTGGCCAGTTTGCGGACCGTCATTGACACTTCGGCCCGTAAGTCTTCAGTCTCCTCAACGGCTTTTAACAAACGTCGCCGTGAGCCCACCGGTATTTCAAGTTCCTTTAAGTCATCGTCAGTCAGTTCGGGCAACACATCAACATCAATTTCATTGTCGATAAACAGTTGCAGGTACTTCCCCATTCTAACGCTCTTTAACCAGACTCCGAGATCTTCACTGGTCACCGACTCCGGTGTTGGCGCTGACTTTAACTCAGGCTCTGCTACTTTATCTTCCTGACTTTCCTTGCTGTCTTTTCCTTGATCGGTTTTCTGAGCCTTTTTACCTTTGATGGTTTCAGACTTACTTTTTTCATTATTTGCTTCCTGTTTTTTCTTTTTGTTATTGGATGAAGTCTTATCGTCGCTTTTCTCAGGCGTCGATTTTTTTGATTTGGTTTTTTCTTCTGCCTTCGCTACCAGCTTCTTTTTAGCGGCTTCCGGTTCAGCATCAGATTTTTTCGACGCTTTTTGGGTTACTTTTTTCTTAGCCGATGCCGGTTCGTCAGTTTTATCCTTCGTGTCATCGTCTATTTTTTTTGACTGGGGCTTTTCCTTCGTATCTGACTTCTTAACCGACTCCGGTTGCTCAGCACTTTCTGTCTCTTTTGCCGGTTTCTCGGATGGCAGCTTCAATTCCATGTTCGACAGATGAAGCAGCAGGATATACTTGTCTCCGTCGACACGCCCTTCAAGAAACCCGCGGTACGGAATACTGCCACTCCGAAAAATCAGCGGATCGCGTCCTTTCTGCCCGCCACCAACAATCATTAATGAATCATTATTGGCAAGCTCAGAGGCCATGCCGTACAAAAAATCATAGGTTAACCCGTTTACATGCACAATCTGTAGCTTGGACGCAAACACATACTTGCGCAGCGCCTCACCCTTATCTATCTGCTTACCCGTCCACGTCAGTGGAATGTCAGAATCTACATTGGATTCAGAACGGCGGCGCGGTCGCTTCTCTTTTATCTCGCCATTGGCATCGCGCACAATTTCTGTTTGCTCTATTCGATACACAATGCCATCGTCCGAGTTAACATAGACCTTTGAAACACCCCAGAGAAACAAACCACATTTCTCCATATCTACTTCCGGGTCACTATCAACAATAGCCAGCGCCAGTTTCTCGGGATCTTCGTCGTATGTCTTGATTAACGTGTCATAGTCGTGATCAACGGTGGCCTTCAATATTTTTCGCGTGTAGGCATTGTTGCCACCGGTATCAACATAGCGAATGTCCTCATCAACACCAATATTCTCAGCCTTGACAACCGCATCCCGCTTGCGGCTATCCGTCAGGTTAATATTTGGCATAGTGGTTACCTCGCTGCCATAGCAATACGCGCGTTAGGGCACTTCCCATCACAACATCTCAAAGTCGAATTCATCGGCTTCCTCGTCCTCAGATTCATTAACGCCAAAACAAACTGCCGCCTGATCAAGCCCGACAAAATCAATACTCGACGGACGCCCAACCAGCATCCAGACCTGTGAATCATCTGTTGCAATCAGAAACGCCGGGTCTGCACTAACCCCTTCACGATATAGGAAGTCGAACCGGTAAATATCACCATCCTGCAGCGATGCCAGCAACTTATCATCGAAATCACCATCATCATTACCCAAGGCATAACACAGGCGCATACTGTGATTTAGAAATTCATCGGTACTGACTTTTTTATCAAGCTCTATAGTCAAATCAAAACTGGAGGGCAGCACCTCAAGCGGTTCACCGGATAGATCAACCGGTGAAAGCTCTGATCGTTCCACCCACTCGCCGTCATCATTAACATATCCGAAAGCGGTTCCACCGTAAGGGATAAGCGTTTTACCATCATTGGCAAGTGTCGCAAGACCACAGCGGTTACCTTCATGATCGCGGGTTTCGAGGTCTACCGACCCGTATAATTTGGAGCGATCTACCTTGTTTAGCGCACAGTCAAATTCACTGTCGCCGTATTTGAATTTTAGTGATCTTGGCATAGCTTTTCCGTTTAGCGTGTTAGCTGTTCTACCAACTCTATGGCATTGTCAAAGGCGACAATGCCATCATCCTTCGGCCGGCACGCAACCGCACGATCGTCAACATAGGCACTGGCAGGTGGCTTACCCAGTCCGGTATGTACCCGACTATATGCAAAGCCGTGCTCCTCCAGCCAGTCTTCAATTCTCAAAACCATCTTTCTGTGTTCAGCGCTGGGCGTTTTATCTCGCGCAAGCCGCGACGTCAGTATCACAATATCGGCAGACTCCGATAGCCTGCGGGTAAACTCAACCGCCCCGTCAACGGGCTCGCCTATGTCCGACAATCGGCCGGTATTCTCTGCAAGTACTCCGTCAAGATCCACGCAGACGGTTGCACGGGAGGTTCTGGCAAAGCTGCGCTTGCGGTCGGCTGCGCGCTTTGGCTTGGCTTTAAGCTCCTGACCACGCTTACCTTCGACACCTCTTATCGTTATTCGACTGTGATCATCCGGCGCCCGCTCGGCCGGTGGCGGCGGTCCGCCAACACACTGCAACATGGCATCCATTGCCGCATGTCCTGAAAGCCATGGGTCATCCAGCCATTCGTCACCACTCCATACCGTACTGATGTGATCACGGGTATGGTGCAAACCGGGCAAACGAAACCAGGCACCCAGACTGTCACCATCTTTTTCTTTAGGTTTCTTCGGGAAAGTTTCTGGCTCTTCACTGAGATTATTCTCTTCCCAGGTAGAAACAATGGAATATGCCATCGCAAACACATGTTCGGTTGGCGCAGGCTCATCAAACAATACCCACAGATGGTATCCGCCGTTATTATTCGAATCGAACAGTAACGGGTCATAACCCATTTGCTGCAATTTGCGCCACCAGTTTATCGCACCCACCAGATTGCGCCGTGCATGCTCTTCGGCATCAGCCTTTTCGCTGTCATGCATATCGATATCGATACCAAACCAGCGACTGGTATTCTCCTTACTCTTGGCATGTAGACCGATAATCTGCGGGCGCTGTCGGTGGGCACTACCGAAGTGGCGAGTCAACTTATCAAGCGTGACCATATCCGGCCCGCGTTTAGCGGCCACCGGCAGTGTCATGGCTTTGTAGGTGCGACCGAGTTTTTTCTGCTCACCGGGAGTCAGGGATGCGTATTGACCCCATACATCTTTACGATTGACTAACCTTTCCATCGCCCACTCGGCCATCTCCCGCGCCCGGGATTGCCACTCTTCTACAACGATTTCATGTTGGCTGGCCATACAGATCACGGAGCTCTTGTGAGCTCTCTTATTCTATTTCACAAGATATTGTGTCGTGTTGATTTGGCGCTTACGCTCAGCGCCTCACTAACACCTTAACTTAAATAACAGGTAAACGCTGACACCGATGGTTGCAGATCGGTCACAAAGACTTCCTTACCGCTGCCTGTATCAGCGGCTTAGCCAGGCAACAATGAAACGATTATCGCCACCACTGCGATCCAGACCAAAGTGTTAGCAAAGACAACGGCGGTCTCGTTTTGTTTCCAGGTATCTGGCAATAGCCTTCGACCTATTGAAGGCTTTTCATTACGCTTGGCTGGCACAGACACAAAAATGG
>CALHCI010000129.1 GCA_937931165.1 uncultured Granulosicoccaceae bacterium | reverse complement strand
GTTGGGTTTGGCCAGTGGCGCTGTCATGATCTCGACTTCCAGCTCACCACCGGAAGCACTTTCAAGCTCGTCTGCCCACGCTCTAAGGGTGGATGTCATGTGATGTACGGGGGGCAGCCAGTTAGCAACGCGCAGTTTAGTGGTCTCTGCGAATGAATGACCGCTACCGGCGGCAAGCAGCGCGGATAGTGCCGCGGAAAGTAGTACACGTCTGTTCATCTTAGCCTCCATAGTGCCGTAGAGTCGGCATCTGTTACACAGAAAAATTGATCCCAATAAATCCGATATAGATCGAGAATACGGTTCGTAATGTATTTGTGTCAATAAAAAAGAATCTGTATTCTTGTTTGCCATAAGATTCGCTGCTCAGTTAAGTCCACAGGCAGAACATAAGGCGCAAAGCATTAATACAACAACGACAGTGTTCCTGACCGATAACGTCCCCGGTGTGTTTGCGGCTCGGCAAAAACGCAGCATACGCATCCGAGACAGCTTTATTAACGTAGGCGTCGAAGCTTTAAACGAGTGTCGCCTGAAGGACCTTACTGTTGCCGATCTTTGCCAGCGCAGTGGAAATTCAGTGGGTGCTTTCTATACACGTTTTCAGGACAAAGAAGCATTCTTCAGGGCGTTACGTGTTAACACAATTGAATCTTTAGAGTATGAGGTGATCGCCAGATTCAACCGTGAATCACTTGCCGGTCAATCTGCCCGGGAAGTACTTGAGCAACTGGTTGACCTAATGGTGGATATTTTTACCAGTCGATTTCGTGGTGTGTTGCGGGAGTCTTTAGTGCTGATTCTTGAGCCCAATGATCCCTGGGCACCGATGCGTGAGTCAGCGCTTAAGATTGTATCAGTGCTGCAGGAAAGCCTGAGTCAGGCCTATCCGGATAGGCCGGTTACACAAATCAATACACGGTGCAGGTTCTGTTTTCAGTTGATTGTTGGTGCGTTACAGAATGACCTGGTGAATGATTATCATGTGTTTACCACCAAAGACCAGTCATTGCGCAATGGGTTGAAAGATGCGATTTGCGCTTATATGGGGGAATAATGAAAAAAAAACCAAACATTGTATTAATCTTTACTGATAATCAACAGGCCTCGACTCTTGCCTGCTACGGTAACTCTGAAGTACATACACCCAACCTGGATCGCTTAGCGTCACAAGGTATTAAGTTTAACAACGCGTATTGTCCCAACGCATTTTGCTCACCATGCCGGGCCTCTGTGCTGACAGGAGCTTTGCCTTCGCAACATGGTGTGCATTCATGGATTGATGATAGAAATATGCAGCAATGGCCAGCCGGCTGGCATGCTCTTAATGGCAGGCAAACGCTGCCGAAACTTCTGCAACAAGACGGTTATAAAACCGCTTTAGTTGGAAAGTATCATCTGGGTGAACCGACTACACCGGCCGAAGGGTTTGATCATTGGGTAACACTGGAAGATGGTCACGTACGAAGTTTCTATCGCAATAAAATTTTTGATAACGGCAAGGTCTATGAGCAACCGGGTCACTCGGTGGATTTCTTTACTGATAAAGCAAAAGCCTTTATGGCTTCTCAGGTGGCCGAAGACAATCCGTTCTTTCTATTTTTACCGCTCCCGGCACCCTACGGGCATTGGCCGGCTACCAAAGAGGCTGATGAGAATCGTCACACCCGGCGTTATGCTGATTGCCCTATGGCTTCGATTCCGCGTCAGGCGGTAAGCAAAAAAGCGGTGGACGGGTTTTTAATTCATCAATCAGGATCAACCGCTGATCTGGATTTTTCAATGCTCATGCGTGCACCGAATGATCTGCCCACACTACGCAACTATTACTCGCAAATTTCGATGGTGGATGACGGCGTAGGTGAGATCATGAAATCGCTTGCCGAGCTCGGCATCGACGAAGATACCCTGTTAATTTTTACAACCGACCATGGCCTGTCTGTCGGGCAGCACGGGTTCTGGGGGCATGGTGGTTCAAGCTTTCCGTCTAACCTTCACCAGGCTGCGCACTCTATTCCGTTAATCGTACGGCAAGCTGGCGTTGTGTCGCAGGGGCAGGAGTCAGATCTAATGGTGTCGAATATGGATTTGTTCTCAACCATTCTTGATCACGCAGGTATTGTTGCACCCGGGGCGGAGGTGTTACCCAGTAGAAACCTTATGCCTGTACTCAAGGGAGAGTCACCAGCAAACTGGGGAGATGATGCCGTGTACTCGGAGCAGGAGGAAACACGGGTGATACGCACGCCTAAATGGGCGTTGTTTAAACGTTTCAACGGCCCGAGTAATCAGGGTATTGGTGATGAACTTTACGATGTTGAAAATGACCCGCATGAAACTGTCAATCTCTCCGGCTTGCCGGCGCATATAGATACCGAAACCCGTCTTGCCACTATGCTTGCAGATTTCTTTGAAACTTATGTCTGTGCCGAAGCAGATTTATGGAAGGGTGGTGTGCCGATTCAAAACACTGTGCGAAAATCTTTCTGGCAACAGGCCTGGGGTGACGACTGGACGCCTGTTTATGAGTACGGATAGGACTGTGTACTCCCGGTAACCAGCGAAAGTTGCAAAGTTATCTGTTGGTATTCTTAGTGGGTCTATCCATTACCATTTAATTGACAATCATTACATCTTCCTCGCTACTGTATATTGAATCAGTTTTTGAATGTATGGTTTTGCTTTCAGCAGAACATGCAGGTGTTGTTAGATGACATATATGCCCGGGTTTTCGGAACCCCACCTGGCCGCCTCCAATGAACCTTATTCTACATTGGACGCGGATCTTCTTGTGGAAGCCAGTCGGGAGGGGCTTTCGCGTATGTTGCGTCGGCAGAGCGCGGCAGCACCTGAAGCAGTGTACCAACAGCGTCTCGAAGCTGAGCTCGAGGTAATAGTAAACCATGGTTATGGCAGCTATTTTCTGATCGTGGCTGACTATGTTCAGTGGGCGAAAGACAATGGCATCGCGGTAGGTCCCGGGCGAGGGTCGGGACCGTGCTCTCTGGTAGGGTATGCCTTAGGTATTACCGCTGTGGATCCGATCAGGTACGGGTTGCCCTTTGAGCGATTTGTAAACCCGGAAAGAAATTCGGTTCCTGATTTTGATCTGGATTTCTGCGATGCGCGTCGGTCAGAAGTGACTCGCTATATTCAGCGCAAATACGGTGCTGGACGGGTGGCGCATATCAGCTCTGTGGACAATACTCCGCTGGCATCCCGTTTGATTATTTGTGACCGACCACTGACGCAAGTCGTACCGCTGCAGTCAAGCGTAGAAACAGATCTTCCCACGGCAAGCATAACTCTCTCAAAACTTTCCGATGTTGGGCTGGTTCAGTTTAACGTTATCAACCAACCAGCACTTACCTTAATCCAAAAGGTGTGTAACCAGCTTGCACATTCCGGTGCCACAGTGGATATCAACAATATTTCATTGAACGACGCCGGCGCCTATAAGCTATTGAGTGATGGTGAGCCGTGTCGAATCTCTGAACTGGATGGTGAGGAATACCAGTCTGCGCTGCGGGCCGTACAGCCTGAGCGATTTGAAGAACTGGCAGCAGTGATTGTTATGCGCTATCCACGGGCGCACGGAGCGATCGATCACTATGTTAAACAAAAACAAAACAACAGACTGGCTGACAGTAAACAGCCGATGGTCAGGCGCATAACACACGAAACGTACGGACTGATCCTGTATCAGGAGCAGGTGATGCAGATAGCCCATGAGGCTGCCGGATACTCCTGGGCACAAAGTGATACTTTCCGCCGCAAGCTAACCAATGGTGATCCGGAGACAGTTCAAGTGCTTAAGACCAGATTTATATTTGATGCAAACACTGCGGGTTTAACGAAAACCGCGGCAGAAGAAATATTTGAGCAACTCCTGTTTGCATGCCAGCAGTGTTTTAACAAATCTCACGCAGTTGCCTATGCCCTGATTGCTTATCAGATCGCATGGTTGAAAGCCAATTATCCCGGTGAGTTTGAAGCTGTAACATCAGCTTTCTAGTGTCCGGCCTTTACCGCTGCTCGCTTTTTACTTCAGATTTAACTGCTGCATCCTCCAAATACGTTATCGATTCAACCTGGACATTTCTGCAGTCCTTTGATGCCTAACCAGTCAGCTGCTTCTCGAATTATGCTTTGATTATGCTTCAGAGTGAGTATAACCGCAGGCGCAATAGTATCGATCAATGCACAGCGCTATATGGTCTTCGATAAGTTCGTTGGCCGTGGCATGCATGTTGCCGAATTCTCTTGCAGAAAAATATTGAGAAATT
>CALHCI010000128.1 GCA_937931165.1 uncultured Granulosicoccaceae bacterium | reverse complement strand
GTTGCCGGAAGGGGTAGAGATGGTAATGCCGGGCGACAACATCAAAATGGATGTCGAGCTGATCGCTCCAATCGCGATGGAAGAAGGGCTTCGATTCGCGATCCGGGAAGGCGGCCGCACAGTAGGTGCCGGCGTCGTTTCCAAGATCAACGCATAGTCTTAACAACCATGTGCCCGTCAGTATGACGGGGTCGGGCGGGTACGTTTTTACGTGCCCGCTCTTTTGCGTTAAAACACTGTTATCATAGGTGGGTGCAGTGTCAATGTTAGGCCAGTAGCTCAATTGGCAGAGCAGCGGTCTCCAAAACCGCAGGTTGGGGGTTCGATTCCCTCCTGGCCTGCCACTTAACCGGTGGCAGAATCTATTGGAATATACATGGCTGCAACAAAAGCAGAAATAACGGCAAATCCTGCAGATCGCATGAAGCTCATCGGCGCTGCTGCCCTCGTGGTAGGCGGCCTGGTGCTGTTTTATATGTTCGGGCAATACTCGTTTCTGTATCGGGTGCTTGCATTTCTGGTCGTGCTGGGTATTGCAGCGTTTTTGTATTTGCAAACCGCTCACGGCATGCGAACGACCAGTTTTTTCAAAGACTCGCGCACTGAGGTTCGCAAGGTCGTCTGGCCGACCAGGGCAGAAACCACGCAGACCACTATCATGGTGATGGTCATCGTGTTTATCGTTGGTGTTTTTCTTTGGTTGTTGGACTGGATGCTAAGTGGTGCGTTCAGATTCATTACCAACCTCGGTAGCTGAGGATAAAACAATGACAGAACTGAGCGTTGAAGCTGACAAGAGCTGGTACGTCGTGCAGGCGTTTTCCGGCTTTGAAGGTCGCGTAAAGACACTAATGCTCGACGCGATAGAGCGCGAAGGTCTGGCCCAGTATTTTGGCGAGATTCTAGTGCCAACCGAAGAAGTCGTTGAAATTCGTGGCGGGCAGAAGCGCCGCTCTGAGCGAAAGTTTTTCCCGGGTTACGTGCTGGTTCAGATGGAACTTAATGATGAGACCTGGCATCTGGTTAAAAACGTGCCCAAAGTGCTCGGGTTTATCGGTGGGACAGCTGATCGGCCTGCGCCGATTTCCGCACGTGAAGCAGACGCGATTCTGCAGCGCGTACAAGACGGTGTCGACAAGCCGAAGCCGAAGGTGCTATTTGACGTTGGTGAGGTTGTGCGGGTTATTGATGGTCCGTTCAACGACTTCAACGGTGTCGTTGAAGAAGTGAATTTTGAGAAAGCAAAGCTATTGGTGGCAGTGCAGATTTTCGGGCGCTCGACACCAGTAGAACTTGAGTTCAGTCAGGTAGAAAAAGCCTAACTGTTTTATTAACGGTCTGATGAGTCGGGGAGCCTGACAAGGCGCTTGCACCCGCGGGAGATAGTATGGCCAGAAAAATCGATGCTTATATAAAGCTTCAGGTGCCTGCAGGTCAGGCAAACCCAAGCCCACCGGTAGGGCCGGCGCTTGGTCAGCATGGTGTCAACATCATGGAATTCTGTAAGCAGTTTAACGCTGCTACGCAGTCTATGGATGCGGGTGCGCCAGTGCCAGTTACCATCACGGTTTATAACGACCGGTCGTTTTCCTATGAAATGAAAACACCGCCGGCGTCGTACCTGCTGAAGAAGGTGGCCGGCTTACAGAAAGGCAGCGGCGAACCTAACACTAAAAAAGTGGGTAAGGTGACTCGTGCTCAACTCGAAGAAATTGCTAAAACCAAAGATCCTGATCTGACTGCAGCTGATATGGACGCGGCAGTTCGGACTATTGCTGGTAGTGCTCGCAGTATGGGCCTTGAAGTGGAGGGTCTCTAAAATGGCTAAAATGTCCAAGCGTGCAAAGATGATCAAAGAAAAAATTGATCGCGAAAAAGTGTACGACGCAACAGAAGCGCTTTCTCTGTTGAAAGAAGTGTCCTCAGTGAAGTTTGACGAAACCGTCGATGTGGCGATCAACCTTGGTGTTGACCCGCGTAAATCAGATCAGGTGGTTCGTGGCTCAACCGTACTGCCTAACGGCACCGGTCGAACCATGCGTGTTGCTGTGTTTGCCCAGGGTGAGCAGGCTGAGAAGGCCACTGCAGCAGGTGCGGACCTGGTGGGTTTTGAAGATCTGGCAGAGTCAATCAAGGGCGGCATGCTCGACTTTGACGTCGTGATTGCAACACCTGATTCTATGCGGGTGGTTGGTGCACTGGGTACGGTACTCGGGCCACGTGGTTTGATGCCTAACCCGAAAGTGGGCACCGTAACACCTGACGTCGAAACTGCGGTCAAGAATGCCAAAGCAGGGCAAGTTCAGTTCCGTACTGACAAGTCGGGCATTATTCACTGCCCGATCGGCAAGATTAATTTCGATGCGGCAGCACTGAACGAAAACCTGACCAGCCTGATTGCCGAGCTTGTAAAAGCCAAGCCTTCAGCGGCGAAAGGTATCTACCTTCGCAAGGCAACAGTGTCTTCTACCATGGGTCCGGGTCTGTTGATTGACTTGGGACCGATGTCTTAACTGGTTTAGTTCTAACTGGTTTAAATGTGTATCTGTGACTGTTGGCAAATTGCCGGCAGTTGCGACAAGACTTTGAGTGAAAGCGGCTGACAAAGCGCAATCACGTCAAAGACCGCAGGTGCAACAGCCAGATGCTTGGCCTGTTGCTTAATTGCCTGCGTAGACGAAGCCGGAAATTTCCGGTGTATTTTCACAGCACGATCATCTCTGATCATCGTGCGCAACGAGGGCGCCGGTTTACCGGTGATCCGAAAGGTGCTCAATGGCTTTAACTCGACAAGAGAAAGAAGCAGTAGTCGCTGAAGTTGCGGATGTTGCTTCATCTGCACATTCGGCAGTTGCTGCTGAGTACCGGGGTGTAACGGTTACCGATCTCACCGCATTGCGTGCGAAAGCGCGTTCAAGCGGCGTGTATCTGCGCGTGGTCAAGAACTCTTTGGCCAGACGTGCGGTAGAAGGTACCGAGTTTGAGTGCATGCAGGAAGGCATGTCAGGTCCGCTGATTTTTGCATTTTCGCAAGAAGATCCGGGCTCTGCGGCCAGACTGTTAAGAGACTTTGCTAAAGAAAATGACAAGCTTGTGGTCACCATGGCGGCCGTAGGCGGGCAAAAGCTCGAAGCTAGCGAAATTGGCAAACTGGCAAATCTGCCTACACGTGACGAAGCGATTTCTATGCTGATGTCCGTGATGCAGGCGCCTGTGGCCAAGTTTGTTCGCACGCTCAACGAAGTCCCCGGAAAACTCGTCAGAACCGTCGATGCGGTTCGCGTTTCCAAAGATGCTTAATGGCGGAAACGCAATAACCTGTTGATTTTCTTTCACTCAAATTTGCACAAAAAGCTTGCCAAATTGGCAAAGTGCGACTAACACATCTAGGTAAACATAATGTCTAAAGAAGAAATACTCGAATCCATCTCCAACATGACTGTTATGGAAGTTGTTGAACTGATCAGCGACATGGAAGAGAAGTTCGGTGTGACAGCTGCTGCAGCTGTTGCCGCAGCCCCTGCGGGTGGTGGTGGTGAAGGTGGTGCTGCCGCTGAAGAACAGACAGAGTTCGACGTGGTTCTGACCAGCCCTGGCGACAACAAAGTTGGTGCCATTAAAGCGGTTCGCGCAATTACTGGTCTGGGTCTGAAAGAAGCCAAAGCACTTGTTGAAAGCGCTCCGGCTCCTGTCAAGGAAGGCGTAGGCAAAGACGAAGCAGAAGAAGCAAAGAAGCAGCTTGAAGAAGCTGGTGCTGCCGCTGAGCTTAAGTAAGCAAAACGGTTGTATGTACGAAGGTCAGGCCGTCGCATTTTTGCGTCGGCCTGTTCCTGTCTCTGCACCAAAGATATTTCGAAGATGGATATCGATGGAGCAGAGAGAAATTAAAGCGGGTTTTAACAGGCGTCGTGTCGCGGGCGCAATGATCAGTGTATTGCTTGTGGGTAAAGAGGAACCTAGATGACCTATTCCTTCACCGAAAAAAAACGAATAAGAAAAGATTTTGGCAAGCGCCAGACGATTCTTGAGGTTCCTTATCTGCTGAAAACACAGCTAGATTCGTACCGTTCGTTTCTGCAGAAAGACAAAACCACCGAAGAGATGGATGACGTCGGTCTGCACGGTGCATTCAAATCTGTGATGCCGATTGTCAGCTACGCTGGCAACGTTGAGCTTCAGTACGTCAAGTACCGTTTGGGAAAACCACCCTTCACAGAACGTGAATGTAGCATCCGCGGACTCACCTTTGCTGCACCTTTGCGGGTGCTATGTCGTCTCGTAATCTACGATAAGGCCTCTGGTGATAACCGCGTAGTAAAAGATATTAAAGAGCAGGAAGTCTACATGGGCGAGCTGCCCCTGATGACTGGCAATGGTACGTTTATCATTAACGGTACCGAGCGCGTTATTGTCTCGCAGCTGCACAGAAGCCCGGGTGTGTTCTTTGATCACGACCGTGGTAAGACGCACTCTTCCGGTAAGTTGTTGTTCTCTGCCAGAGTGATCCCTTACCGTGGTTCATGGCTCGATTTTGAATTTGATGCCAAAGACTGTGTGTTTACCCGCATCGACAGACGCCGCAAACTGCCGGCATCTATCATATTGCGCGCACTTGGCTACAGCACTGAAGAAATTCTCGCGGCATTCTTCGAAACCGATACCGTCACCATGACCAAGGCAAAAGCGAGCCTGGCCCTGGTACCTAGCCGTCTGCGTGGCGAGACGTTTGGTTTTGATTTAAAGAGCGGCAAAGACGTTATCGTTGAGGCCGGTCGTCGTGTTAATGCCAAGCACGTGCGCCAAATGGAGAAGGCCGGGCTGCAAAAGCTTGAGGTACCGGATGAGTACTTTGTTGGCAAGGTGCTGGCACATGATCTTATTGATAAAGAAACCGGTGAGGTTTACGAAGGTCTGGGCGCCAATGCCGAGATCACCGAAGAGAACCTGGCTCAGTTTCTTGAGATTCGGCCTAAAGAAGTTCAGTTCATCTACACCAATGATCTGGATAAAGGACCTTATATCTCAAGCACTATGCGCATCGATCAGACGTCCAGTCAGCTCGAAGCCCAGGTAGAAATTTATCGCATGATGCGTCCGGGCGAGCCGCCGACCAAGGAAGCCGCACAGACTCTGTTTAACAACCTGTTTTTTACTGAAGATCGCTACGATCTGTCTGCCGTTGGTCGAATGAAATTCAACCGACGTTTAGGCCGTGACGAAATCACCGGCCCTGGCATTCTCGACAAAGTCGATATCCTTGAGGTGCTCAAGTGCCTGATCGATATTCGCAACGGTCAGGGCATTGTTGACGACATCGATCACCTTGGTAACCGACGTATCAGAAGCGTTGGTGAAATGGCGGAGAACGTATTCCGCGTTGGCCTGGTGCGAGTAGAGCGTGCCGTACGTGAACGCCTGGGTATGGTGGAGAGTGAAGGCCTGATGCCTCAGGACATCATCAATGCCAAGCCGATTGCTGCGGCAATTAAAGAGTTCTTTGGATCAAGTCAGCTTTCTCAGTTTATGGATCAGAATAATCCGTTGTCTGAGGTTACCCACAAGCGCCGGGTTTCAGCACTGGGCCCGGGTGGTTTGACACGTGAACGTGCAGGCTTTGAAGTTCGCGACGTACACCCGACTCACTACGGCCGTGTTTGTCCTATTGAAACGCCGGAAGGTCCAAACATTGGTTTGATCAACTCTCTGGCGGTGTATGCGAGAACCAACCAGTACGGCTTTTTGGAAACGCCGTATCGTAAAGTCAGCGACAGCAGTGTGATGCCGGAAGTTGAGTATTTGTCGGCCATTGAAGAAGGTAACTACGTTATCGCTCAGGCTAATGCCGCACTCGATGACGATGGTAAGCTGACTGATGAGCTGGTCTCTTGCCGCTTTAAGAACGAATTCGCCATGATGCCGCCGGACAAGGTGGAATACATGGACGTGTCGCCAAAGCAGATCGTTTCTGTGGCGGCATCAATGATTCCTTTTCTTGAGCACGATGATGCGAACCGTGCACTCATGGGTTCGAACATGCAACGTCAGGCGGTACCGACTTTACGCGCTGAAAAGCCGCTGGTGGGCACCGGTATGGAACGTACTGTTGCCGTTGACTCGGGGGCCACCGTTGTCGCTCTGCGTGGTGGCTCGGTTGACTCGGTTGACGCCGGTCGAATTGTGGTACGTGCCGCTGATGATGAAGCAGGCCAGGGTGAAACCGGTGTTGATATCTACACCCTCACCAAGTACACACGGTCGAATCAGAACACTTGTATGAATCAGCGTCCGCTGGTGAAACCCGGTGATGTGATTGCACGTGGTGATGTACTTGCAGATGGTCCAAGTACTGACATGGGTGAACTGGCGCTGGGGCAGAATATGCTCATCGCGTTCATGCCGTGGAATGGCTACAACTTCGAAGACTCTATTCTGATATCAGAGCGTGTGGTTCAGGAAGATCGTTTCACCACCATCCACATCGAAGAACTCAACTGTGTGGCGCGAGACACCAAGCTTGGGCCTGAAGAAATTTCAGCAGATATTCCAAACGTCTCTGAAGGCCTGCTTTCAAAGCTTGACGAGTCGGGTGTGGTGTACGTTGGTGCTGAAGTGAAGCCAAACGATATTCTCGTCGGTAAAGTGACGCCAAAGGGTGAAACACAACTGACGCCTGAAGAAAAACTCTTGCGTGCGATCTTCGGTGAGAAGGCATCAGACGTTAAAGATACGTCGCTGCGTGTACCACCCGGTATGGACGGCACCGTGATCGACGTTCGTGTCTTCACACGTGACGGCGTTGACAAAGATGCCCGTGCGTTGCAGGTGGAGCGCGAAGAGCTCAAGCAGGTGCGAAAGGATCTGGACGACGAACTGCGAATTGTTGAAGACGATATGTTTTCACGAATCGAGCGTCTGATCCTGACCCAGGAAGCCGAGAAAGGTCCTAACGGCCTTAAGAAAGGCGACAGCATCACCGGTGAATATCTGGAAGGCATTGAGCGTGACTCTTGGTTGAACATCAGTCTTAAAGACGAAGAACTTAATGTTCAGCTCGAGAAGATGAGCGCTCAAATCAACGAGCAGCGCGAGCAGTTTGAACAGCGCTTTGTTGAGCAGAAAGAAAAGATCACTTCCGGTGATGAGCTTGCCCCAGGCGTGCTTAAGATGGTTAAGGTCTACCTTGCTGTTAAACGTCGCCTGCAACCGGGTGACAAGATGGCTGGTCGTCACGGCAACAAAGGTGTGATCTCGATGATCGTACCGGTGGAAGATATGCCTTACGACGAATCCGGTCGACCGGTCGACATCGCACTGAACCCGCTTGGTGTTCCGTCACGAATGAACGTTGGACAGGTACTTGAAACGCATCTGGGCTGGGCTGCCAAAGGTCTTGGTTACAAGATTGGCGACATGCTCGACGCCGATAAAAACGTTGTCGAAATTCGCGACTTCCTCGACCAGGTCTACAACCACAGTGAAGATGTCAATAAAACCGATGTCGACTCACTGACTGACGATGAAGTTAAGGAAATGGCGCATAACCTTCGCGGTGGTGTACCAATGGCAACACCAGTGTTTGACGGTGCCGCAGAGTCAGAGATCAAGGCCATGCTGAGGCTTGCTGATCTGCCGGAAAGCGGGCAAACGTTGTTGTACGACGGACGCTCTGGTGAACCGTTTGATCGGCCGGTAACGGTTGGTTACATGCACATGCTGAAGCTTAACCACCTGGTTGACGACAAGATGCACGCCCGCTCGACCGGTCCTTACAGTCTGGTGACGCAGCAGCCACTCGGCGGTAAGGCACAGTTCGGTGGCCAGCGCTTCGGGGAGATGGAAGTTTGGGCGCTGGAAGCATACGGCGCGGCTTACACGTTGCGTGAGATGCTAACAGTCAAATCGGACGATGTGGTTGGTCGAAACAAAATGTACAAAAACATTGTTGATGGAGATCATCGAATGGAGGCAGGTATGCCTGAATCATTCAACGTACTGTTGAAGGAAATTCGATCTCTCGGTATCAACATCCACCTGGAGCAGGACACCTGATACGCGTTATTGAAAACTAACCCGTATCAAACCTCGCTTTTGGAGCAAAAATGAAAGATTTACTGTTTAACTACAAGCAGCAAACACCTAACGAAGATTTCGACCGTATTCGTATTGGTCTGACTTCACCTGAAATGATCCGCTCGTGGTCATATGGTGAAGTCAAGAAGCCGGAAACGATCAACTACCGTACGTTCAAGCCTGAACGTGATGGTCTGTTTTGCGCAAAAATCTTTGGTCCGGTAAAAGACTACGAGTGTCTGTGTGGCAAGTACAAGCGTCTTAAGCACAGAGGTGTCGTGTGTGAGAAGTGTGGAGTTGAAGTCACACTGACCAGAGTCCGTCGTGAACGTATGGGGCACATTGAACTGGCAAGCCCGGTTGCACATATCTGGTTTCTGAAATCACTGCCTTCACGTATCGGGTTGTTGCTCGATATGACGCTTCGGGAAATCGAACGTGTGCTGTACTTCGAAGCTTATGTGGTAATTGATGAAGGTATGACGACACTTGAGCGCGGCCAGCTGCTCAGTGATGAGCAATACCTGGAAGCCATTGAAGAGCACGGTGATGAATTCGACGCCCGCATGGGGGCAGAAGCGGTACACGATTTACTGAAAGATATTGATCTTGAAGCAGAGTCACGCAAGCTGCGAGAAGAGATTGATGCAACCAAGTCTGAGACCAAACTGAAACGCCTGATTAAGCGCCTGAAGCTGGTTGACTCTTTCGTTGAGTCTGGCAACAAGCCACAGTGGATGGTGATGTCAGTGCTGCCGGTATTACCACCGGATCTGCGCCCGCTGGTACCACTCGATGGCGGTCGCTTTGCTACCTCTGATCTCAACGATCTTTATCGCCGTGTGATTAACCGGAACAATCGCCTGCGCAGACTGCTTGAGTTAAACGCACCAGACATTATCGTGCGTAACGAAAAGCGAATGCTGCAGGAATCTGTCGATGCGTTGCTCGATAACGGTCGTCGTGGTCGTGCAATAACCGGTAGCAACAAGCGACCACTTAAGTCACTGGCTGACATGATTAAAGGTAAGCAGGGTCGCTTCCGTCAGAACCTGCTTGGTAAGCGTGTTGATTACTCCGGTCGTTCGGTCATTGTATGTGGACCAACACTTAAGCTGCACCAGACGGGGCTGCCGAAAAAAATGGCACTCGAGCTGTTCAAGCCGTTTATTTTCAGCAAACTGCAACTGCGTGGTATGGCGACCACTATCAAAGCGGCCAAGAAGATGGTCGAGCGTGAAGGTCCGGAAGTCTGGGATATTCTCGAAGAAGTCATTCGCGAACATCCGGTACTGTTAAACCGCGCACCAACACTTCACCGTCTTGGTTTTCAGGCGTTTGAGCCGGTACTGATTGAAGGTAAAGCGATTCAGTTGCACCCGTTAGTGTGTGCGGCGTTTAACGCTGACTTTGACGGTGACCAGATGGCGGTACACGTGCCATTGTCCATTGAGGCACAGCTTGAATCACGCGCGCTGATGATGTCGACCAACAACATTCTGTCACCTGCTAATGGTGAGCCGATTATTGTACCGTCGCAGGATATCGTTCTTGGTCTGTACTATATCTCGCGTGAAGATGTCCGCGCAAAAGGCCAGGGCATGACATTCAGCTCTGTCGATGAGGTAGAGCGTGCGTTGCTTAACAACATCGTTGGTATTGGCGCCAAAATCATCTGTCGCGTACGTGATGTACTCGAACACGACGATGGCGAAAAAACCACCTATACCCGTCGAGTAGAAACCACGGTCGGTCGTGCGATTCTTTCTGAAGTGTTGCCAAAAGGGCTGCCATTTGATCTGGTTAACTGTGACCTGACCAAGAAAAATATTTCGCGCTTGATTAACGCCTGTTATCGAAACGTTGGCCTTAAAGATACCGTCGTTTTCGTTGACCAGCTGATGTACACCGGTTTTAGATTCGCGACTCGCGCCGGTGTTTCTATCGGTGTTGAAGACATGGTTATCCCTAACGACAAGCACGACATCATCGGTGGTGCCGAGGCCGAAGTACGTGAGATCGAAGATCAATACTCTTCAGGTCTGGTAACACAGGGCGAACGCTACAACAAAGTGGTCGACATCTGGTCTAAGGCCAACGATCAGGTTGCGAGCTCGATGTTGTCGAAGCTTGGTAAAGAGATGGTCGAAGATAAGGACGGCAAGTCGGTAGAGCAGTCTTCATTCAACTCGATCTACATGATGTCTGATTCCGGTGCACGTGGTTCTGCAGCACAGATAAGACAGCTTGCAGGAATGCGTGGCCTGATGGCAAAGCCGGATGGTTCAATCATCGAAACGCCTATTACAGCGAACTTCCGTGAAGGTCTGAACGTACTGCAGTACTTCATCTCTACTCACGGTGCACGTAAAGGTCTGGCAGATACCGCACTGAAAACCGCTAACTCGGGTTACCTGACTCGCCGTCTGGTAGACGTGGCTCAGGACCTGGTTGTGACAGAATACGATTGTGGTACTGACGTTGGTGTCACGATGACACCGGTTATTGAAGGTGGTGATGTTGTTGAACCACTTAGCGAGCGTGTGCTTGGTCGTGTGACGGCGCAGCCGGTTCACAAGGCGGGCTCCGATGACGTCGTCGTAGAAGCTGGAGTGTTACTCGACGAAAAACTGGTCGACTTCCTTGAAGAGAGCGGTGTCGATGAAGTTATCGTGCGATCGGCGATTGCTTGTGAAACCAGCTTTGGTGTTTGTTCCAAGTGTTACGGACGTGATCTCGCCCGCGGGCACATGATCAACAATGGTGAGGCTGTCGGCGTAATGGCTGCGCAGTCAATCGGTGAGCCCGGCACCCAGCTGACCATGCGTACCTTCCACATTGGTGGTGCGGCGAGTCGTGCTGCGGCAGCAAGCTCTGTTGAAGTGAAAGCAGCCGGTTCTATTCGACTGCACAATCTTAAGCACGTGGTAAACCCGAAGGGCGAGCTGATCGTGGTGTCGCGTTCCGGTGAAATCGGCCTCGTAGATGAGAGCGGCCGGGAGCGTGAGCGATACAAAGTGCCTTATGGTGCGGCGATTGTTCATGAAGAAGGCGCGTCAGTTGCAGCGGGTTCAACCATTGCTGTCTGGGATCCGCACATGCACCCGATCGTGACTGAGGTAGCGGGTATCGCCAAGTTCTCTGATTTCGTTGACGGTGTCACCGTGAATACTGAAACAGATGATCTGACAGGTGTGTCTTCGATTGTCGTGACAGATCCGAAGCAGCGTTCTGTCGGTAAAGACAAAGACTTACGCCCAATGGTGTTGCTACAGGATAAAAACGGTGAAGCGCTGTGTTACGCAGGGACTTCTATCCCGGCTAACTATCTGCTGCCGGCAGGTGCAACCGTTAACCTTAACGATGAAGAAGAGCTGGCGGTTGGTGACGTTATCGCGAGAATTCCGCAGGAATCGACCAAAAACCGTGATATCACGGGTGGTCTGCCACGAGTTGCCGACTTGTTTGAAGCGCGCAAACCGAAAGAGCCTGCCATTCTTGCAGAGCGAACCGGTACGGTGAGCTTTGGTAAAGAAACCAAAGGCAAGCAGCGTCTGGTAATTACTGGTCCAAACGAAGAGCGGCATGAAGAGCTGATCCCGAAATGGCGCCACATCAATGTATTTGAAGGTGAGCAGGTCGAGAAGGGTGAAACCATTGCTGATGGTGAGCCGAATCCTCAGGATATTCTGCGACTGAAAGGTATTGAAGCGCTGGCGGCCTACCTGGTTAAAGAAATTCAGGACGTTTACCGCCTGCAGGGTGTGAAAATCAACGATAAGCACATTGAGGTGATTGTTCGCCAGATGCTGCGCAAGGTTGATATCACCGAAGCGGGCGACTCGAACTTCCTGGCGGGTGAGCAGATCGAATTTGCCGAAGCCAAGGAAGTCAACAAAGCACTGGAAGAGCAGGGTAAAGAGCCTGCCAAATACGAGCACATTCTGCTTGGTATTACCAAGGCTTCGCTGGTCACCGAGTCGTTCATTTCGGCAGCATCTTTCCAGGAAACTACGCGAGTACTTACCGAGGCCGCAGTACGAGGCTCTGGCGACGAACTGCGTGGTCTCAAGGAAAACGTCATTGTGGGTCGTCTGATTCCGGCTGGAACCGGATTGGCTTTCCACAAGGAACGCAAGTTGAATCGCAGTCAAAAATCGCTCGACGAGTCGCTTGCAGCGGCGATGAGTGCGACAGAGACAGCAAATATCTCCGAAACTCCGTCTGATGACGAGTCGGTGGAGAAGACGATATAGCAGATATGGTTGCTTTTAACAGACGCGCCAATTACACTTGGCGGCTGGTTTGAGCCGAGGTGCTCTGGCCATGCCCAAATAGCTTTAGGGCATGGCAGCAACTGCACCCGGTTGTCTGTTCCAAACACCACTCTGCATCACTTTTAAAAAGGCACGGTACCGGCTTTACAAGGGCGGGGCAGTGGTCTATACGACTGCGCACCGTTCGAACAGGAATACAATGGCAACAATAAATCAGCTAGTCAGGAAACCTCGAAAGCGCAAGGCGGAGAAATCTAACGTCCCTGCACTCGAAGCCTGCCCGCAGAAGCGTGGCGTATGCACTCGTGTGTATACCACCACACCAAAGAAGCCGAACTCAGCCATGCGGAAGGTGGCTCGTGTTCGTCTGACCAACGGTTTCGAGGTGACCTCGTACATCGGTGGTGAGGGCCACAACCTCCAGGAGCACTCGGTCGTGCTTATCCGTGGTGGTCGTGTTAAAGATTTACCGGGTGTTCGCTACCACACAGTGCGCGGCAGCCTGGATACACAGGGCGTGGAAAGCCGTCGTCAGGGTCGTTCCAAGTACGGCGCCAAGCGGCCCAAAGGTTAAGGTTAAAAGGTAATGTCAAGACGAAGCGAAGCGCCGAAGCGCGAAATTCTTCCCGACCCCAAGTACAAGAGCGTACAACTGACGAAATTCGTCAATATGCTTATGTACAGTGGTAAAAAATCAGTCGCTGAAAAAATCATGTATGGCGCGCTGGATGTCATGCAAGAGAAAAAAGGTGGCGAGCCGCTCGAAATGCTTGAGCTGGCGCTGGAAAACGTAAGCCCTGCGGTTGAGGTGAAATCCCGCCGAGTGGGTGGTGCTACGTACCAGGTCCCTGTTGAGGTTCGTCCGGTCCGACGCACCGGGTTGGCGATGCGCTGGATTATTGAAGCGGCGCGTAAGCGTGGTGAGAAATCAATGACCCTGAAGCTGGCCGGCGAACTCCTCGATGCTACAGAGAAGCGCGGTTCTGCTTGTAAGAAGCGCGATGACACGCATCGTATGGCCGAAGCGAATAAGGCATTTGCTCACTACCGCTGGTAGCTGAAACCGGACCTTATGGCATCTGATCGTGGCTCGTACAACTCCAATAGAGCGATACCGCAATGTCGGTATCATGGCCCACATTGATGCCGGCAAAACAACAACGACAGAACGGATTCTGTTTTACACCGGTGTTTCGCACAAAATAGGTGAAGTCCACGATGGCGCTGCCACGATGGACTGGATGGAACAAGAGCAGGAGCGTGGTATCACTATCACCTCTGCTGCCACCACCTGTTTCTGGCGAGGCATGGATGGCTCTTTTGATGAGCACCGGATCAATATTATCGATACCCCCGGGCATGTGGACTTCACTATCGAAGTTGAGCGCTCTTTGCGAGTACTGGACAGCGCTGTTGCGGTGTTCTGTGCGGTTGGCGGAGTAGAGCCACAGTCGGAAACAGTGTGGCGTCAGGCAAATAAATACAACGTGCCGCGCATGGCCTTCATCAACAAGATGGATCGGTCAGGCGCTGATTTTTTTCGCGTTGTACAACAAATAAAAGAAAGACTGGGCGGAAACCCGGTCGTAATGCAGTTGCCAATTGGTGCTGAAGAAAATTTTGAAGGTGTGGTCGACCTCGTCAAGATGAGGGCGGTCTACTGGGATGATGCTTCTAAAGGTATCGAATTCGAGCAGCGTGACATCGACGCATCCATGCTCGCCGAGTGCGAAGAGTGGCGCGAAAAGCTGGTTGAGGCCGCTGCCGAGGCAACTGAAGAACTGACTGAGAAATACCTGGAAGACGGTGAGCTCAGTGAGGCACAGATTATAGAGGGTTTGCGTGCTGCGACGATTCGTGGTGAAGCGGTCCCTGTAACCTGTGGCTCGGCATTTAAAAACAAGGGGGTGCAGGCAGTACTCGACAAAATTGTTGAACTGATGCCTTCACCGGTAGACATACCGCCTATTGTGGGTGAGTTGGATGATGGCAGCAGCGGTGACCGCCCTGCGACGGACGACGGGCCTTTTGCGGCACTGGCGTTCAAAATTGCCACTGACTCTTACGTAGGCTCGTTAACATTTTTGCGGGTGTATTCCGGCGTCATCAAAACTGGTGACATGGTCTATAACCCCATAAAGAAAAAGCGCGAGCGTATCGGCAGACTATTGCAGATGCACTCCAACGATCGTGAAGATATCAAAGAGGTACGTGCTGGCGATATCGCCGCCGCGGTAGGGCTTAAAGAGGTCACTACCGGTGACACGCTCAGCGATAACAAGTCGGTAATTACGCTTGAGCGAATGGAGTTTCCGGAGCCGGTTATTTCGGTAGCAGTTGAGCCTAAAACAGTCGCCGACCAGGAAAAAATGGCAGTGGCGCTGGGTAAGCTTGCTCAGGAAGATCCGTCGTTCCGCGTGCGTACCGATGAAGAAACGGCCCAGACCATTATTTCTGGTATGGGCGAACTGCATCTCGACATCATTGTCGATCGAATGCAACGCGAGTTTAATGTGGGCGCCTCGGTGGGTAACCCGCAGGTTTCCTACCGGGAGACGATTCGCAAGCCGGTTGAAGCGGAAGGCAAGTTTGTTCGCCAGACCGGAGGTAAAGGACAGTATGGTCACGTGTGGCTCAAACTCGAACCTCGTGAGCAGGGTGCCGGATACGAATTTATCGACAAAATTGTCGGTGGTGCGGTACCGCGTGAGTTTATCTCTGCGGTAGATAAGGGCATTCAGGAACAAATGGAAAACGGTGTGGTTGCCGGGTACCAGGTGGTCGATGTGTCGGTCACCCTGTACGACGGCTCTTACCACGATGTTGATTCGAGCGAGATAGCGTTCAAGATTGCGGGCTCCATGGGGTTTCGCAACGGCGCGATGGAAGCCGATCCGGTGTTGCTTGAACCGGTAATGAAAGTAGAAGTCGTTACCCCGGAAGATCATATGGGTGACGTGATGGGAGATTTGAACCGCAGGCGTGGCATCGTACAGGGTATGGACGAAACGCCTGCAGGAAAAACGGTTAGTGCAGAAGTGCCGCTGGCCGAGATGTTTGGCTATGCGACTTCATTGCGCTCGGCCACCCAGGGACGCGCCACGTATACCATGGAATTTTCCCGGTATAGCGAGGCACCAAACAGCGTGACGGAATCCCTCACCGGATCCTGATATTAACTTGAATAAGATTTGACTAGCTAAGAGGCTCTGTACTGTGTCGAAGGAAAAATTTGAACGAACGAAACCGCACGTCAACGTAGGCACGATAGGTCACGTCGACCACGGCAAAACCACGTTGACAGCGGCTCTGACAAAAGTACAGGCAGAGTCAATGGGCGGGGACGCGAAAGCGTTCG
>CALHCI010000127.1 GCA_937931165.1 uncultured Granulosicoccaceae bacterium | reverse complement strand
CGCCGAGATAGCACAAACGGTGCATAGTGCACGCATGGGTGTGCGCGGCATACTTGATCGTGAAGATCATCGTCTGGCTGTGGTGGTCGGGCCATGTTCTATCCATGATCCGGAAGCCGGTATCGAGTATGCAAAAAAGCTTGCGGGTGTAGTGGCCGATTTTGAAAACCTGTTAATCATTATGCGGGTGTATTTTGAAAAGCCGCGTACCACTGTGGGCTGGAAAGGGCTGATCAATGACCCCGATCTGGATGACAGTTTTTCGATAAATAAAGGGCTGCGCACAGCGCGTTCATTGTTGCGTGACATCAATGCACAAGGTGTTGCAGCTGGCAGTGAGTTTCTTGATTTAATTAGCCCGCAATACATTGCAGACCTCGTTGGCTGGGGTGCTATTGGTGCACGTACTACCGAGAGCCAGGGGCATCGTGAGCTGGCGTCGGGGATTTCTGCCCCGGTGGGTTTTAAAAACGGTACCGGCGGCAGTGTGCAAATTGCTGTTGATGCGATTAACTCATCGGCGCGTCCGCATCATTTTTTATCGGTCACCAAAGAAGGTGGTTCGGCGATTTTTTCAACGTCCGGTAACAACGATTGCCACTTAATACTTCGCGGCGGACCGCATACCAACTACGATGCAGCAAGTGTTGATGATGCCTCTGCGATGATGGAAAAGAACGGTGTAAAGCCGAACATTATGATTGACTTCAGTCATGCCAACAGTCGTAAGAAATATGCCAGACAACGCTATGTATGCCGCGATGTCTGCAGTCAGATCGGTGATGGTGACTATCGCATTATGGGTGTCATGATCGAAAGCAATCTGGTTGAAGGCCGGCAGGATCAGATGCCTGATCGCGAACTGGTTTACGGGCAAAGCATCACTGACCCGTGTATCGGGTGGGATGATACGGTTGAGATGCTAAGTGAGCTGAATGTTGCCGTTGCACAGCGTCTTGAGCGAGGTGGTGAGCCGAAGTGAGTTTCACCAGCCGGTTAAAGTTCAGCGACGACTCGTTTGCCGAAAAACTGCAGGCGCTGCTTGCGTGGGAAGCGGTGTCAGACCGCTCTGTGGCAGAAACGGTTGATCACATCATTGCGCGTGTTCGCAAAGAGGGTGACAGCGCGTTGGTCGAACTGACCAATCAGTTGGACCGCCGCGTGGTTGAACAACCTGAAAAACTTGAGCTTGCACCAGAAGTTTTGCAGCAGGCCTGCGAGCGGTTGCCTGCAGAGATACTGGAAGCGCTTAAAACTGCGGCAGCACGCATAGAAGCATTTCATCAGCGTCAGACTTCAGAATCGTGGCGCTATGAAGAAGCGGACGGTACTCAGCTTGGACAAAGAGTCACCCCCCTGGACCGCGTTGGTTTGTATGTGCCTGGTGGCAAAGCGGCTTATCCGTCTTCAGTTTTAATGAATGCAATACCTGCGAAAGTAGCCGGTGTTGGTGAGCTGGTGATGGCAGTGCCTGCTCCCGACGGGGAGTTCAATGATCTGGTGCTGGCGGCGGCGCATGTGGCAGGCGTCGACCGGTTGTTTACTATTGGTGGTGCGCAGGCAATAGCCGCACTGGCCTACGGTACGGCGACAGTTCCTGCGGTCGATAAAATTGTCGGCCCGGGCAATATTTATGTTGCTACGGCCAAGCGCGCAGTATTCGGTAAAGTCGGTATCGACATGATTGCAGGGCCGTCTGAAATTTGTGTGGTGTGCGATGGCAAGACCAACCCTGAATGGATTGCTGCTGATCTTTTTTCTCAGGCAGAACATGACGAACTGGCGCAGGCCATTCTTATTGCGACCGATGGCGACTACATAGAAAGTGTTATTGCAGCGATGCAGTCATTGATGGAATCAATGCCGCGCGCCGATATCATTGCCGAGTCGATGCGTTCAAGAGGCTGTTGCATTGAGGTGGCGAATCTTGATCAGGCGATAGAAGTCGTGAATCTGGTGGCGCCGGAACATCTGGAACTGTCCGTCGAAGACCCCGAAGCGTTGCTTGAAAACATCCGCCACGCCGGTGCGATATTTATGGGGCGCTATACCGCTGAAGCACTGGGTGACTACTGTGCCGGTCCAAATCATGTGTTACCGACTTCGGGCACAGCGCGTTTTTCAAGTCCGCTCGGCGTGTACGATTTTCAAAAGCGCACCAGCATTGTGGCGTGTTCTGCACAAGGTGCTGCCGAGCTGGGTAAAACTGCATCGGTACTGGCGCGTGGTGAAGGGCTGGTGGCGCATGCCGTGTCAGCAGAAGCCCGTATTGATTAATCTGTACAGGCAGGCCCGAATCGATTGCCGGGCGTCTGATTACATGAGGCGATTGACATAATGTCGTGGAAAGATTTTCTGCGGGAAGGGTTGCTTGAAACGCAGGCCTACGAGGTGCCACTGCCGGACGGTCGGATCAAGCTCGACGCGATGGAAAACCCTTACACGTGGCCTGAGCCGATGCGTGAAGCATGGCAGCACCAGCTTAAGAGCACTGACGTTAACCGGTACCCGGATGCCTCTGCACGTGATCTGAAGCAGCAGCTGCGCACCACCTACAACATAGAAGCTGACTACGATTTATTGATTGGTAACGGATCGGATGAGCTGATTCAGATTGTCTGTGCAGCGTTTGCCGGCGCAGGGTCGACGGTGTTGTCTGTTGATCCGGCTTTTGTTGTCTATCAGTCAGCAGCAAAGCTGTACAGTCTGTCGTTTGAGACGGTGCCGCTCGATGATGACTTCCATCTCGACCTCGACGCCATGCTTGCAGCAATTGCCCGGTTTCAGCCGGCAGTGATCTTTCTGGCCTATCCGAATAACCCGACCGGTAATTTATTCAACAACGATGCGATCGCAACAATCATTGAAGCGGCACCGGGCCTGGTGGTGGTAGATGAGGCTTACCAGCCGTTTGCGCGGGTGAGCTGGCTGTCGGATCGGCTGGCCGAGAATGTCGTCGTGATGCGCACGTTGTCTAAGTTCGGGCTGGCCGGGCTGCGTCTCGGGTACATGATTGGTCACCAGGCAGTGATCTCTGAGCTGAACAAGCTACGTATGCCTTATAACGTGAACACCCTGTCGATGGAAACTGCCTGTTATGCGCTAAAGCATCACACGGTATTTGACGAGCAGGCAGACAAAATTTTGCGGGAGCGCTCCAGAATGCAGCAGGCATTTGGCCGGTATGAATCGCTTGAGGTGTTTGCCAGTGATGCGAACTTTATTTTGGTGCGCGCCGGCGGTGCGGGCAACGCGTTGTTTGATCACCTTTTACAATCCGGTATCAGGGTGAAAAATCTGACCGCAAGTGGCGGGTCCTTGACGGATTGTCTGCGGGTGACTATAGGAAAGCCGGATCAAAATGACAGTCTGTTGGCAGCACTGGACGACTTTTATGGGTGCGCTAACGGTACCGGGCCTGACACTGGCATTTAACTCGCAAGCTTAGTCTGCATTCTTCATGAGGATTCGCCACCCAGTGGAAATAGTGCAAAACAGGTCGCTTGATCAAGTGAGAAGCGTGGCCCGCCACGCGCCGAGCTTGATCATGCGAGATGTGAAGCAATATTTGCGTCTGATGGTGAATAGACACATTGCTAAAAGAGAACGGTATCTAGATGCGCAGTCAGGATTGCTAAAATAGTAATATCGTAAACTCACGCGTCGCCTTATGAATAATGCGGGCCTGGGTGCAGAATTGTGTGTGTTTCTGCCGTTAAGGTTAGCAGGCAGTCTACTAATCAGCTATTTGTGGTAACATTTTGGGTTTGCCACGGACGACTCGGTTCTGGCAGCGCCCGTTCGGAAATACAACAGACATTACACAGGTTCGACTAAACCCCGGGCCTGTTGCGAAACAAATTCTTTCATTTCTTTTGGAGCATCTAATGGCAACAGATCGTGTTGCGCCCGGACAGGATGGAAATCCTGATGGGGTAGATAAGAAGCGGCGGCGTTTACTAACTCGCACTGCCGGAGTCGTCGGTGCGGCAGGAGCGCTGGCGATGGTTGTGCCGTTTGTCTCGTCCATGGCACCCAGTGCTCGTGCAAGGGCGGCCGGCGCACCGGTTGAAATTGATATCAGTAAGCTCGAGCCGGGTCAGCGAGTCATCGTAGAGTGGCGTGGCAAGCCGGTATGGGTACTGAGACGCACCCCCGAATTGCTCGAAAGCCTGGAAAAAGTCAAAGGTGATCTGAGTGATCCGGAATCAGAAGATTCGGATCAGCCAGAGTATGCACAGAACGAATTCCGCTCTTACGAAGACCGTCAGGAGATTCTGGTGATGGTGGGTCTGTGTACGCATCTTGGGTGTTCCCCGACATTCCGACCGGAAGTTGCACCCGCTGACCTGGGCGATGACTGGATGGGTGGTTTTTTCTGCCCATGCCATGGCTCGCGATTCGATATAGCCGGGCGAGTTTACAAAGGCATGCCGGCACCAACGAATCTTGAGGTGCCGCCCTACTACTTTATGAATGAAAACCGCGTTCTTGTCGGTGACAGTGGAGGGCAGGTCTGATGAGCAAAGCAGCGAACCTGTTGTCATGGATTGATGAGCGAATCCCGTTAAGCAACACCTGGGATAAGCACGTCGGCAAATACTACGCGCCGAAAAATTTCAACTTCTGGTACTACTTCGGCTCACTGGCGCTGCTGGTGCTGGTGTTGCAGATTGTCACCGGAATCTTTCTTACCATGAACTACAAGGCCGATGGCGAACTCGCCTTCAAATCGGTTGAGTACATCATGCGTGACGTTAACTGGGGGTGGCTGATTCGCTACATGCATTCAACCGGTGCCTCTATGTTTTTTGTCGTGGTATACCTGCACATGATGCGAGGCATCATGTATGGCTCATACAAAAAGCCGCGTGAGCTGCTGTGGATATTTGGCATGTTGATTTATCTTGTGCTGATGGCTGAAGCCTTTATGGGTTACCTGTTGCCATGGGGTCAAATGTCGTTCTGGGGTGCTCAGGTCATTATTTCACTGTTCGGTGCAATTCCGTTTGTCGGTGATGCGATTACCCTTTGGCTGCGTGGAGACTTCGTAGTTGCTGATTCCACCCTGAATCGTTTCTTTGCGTTGCATGTTATCGCTATGCCGCTGGTACTGATCGGTCTGGTGTTTGTACACATTGTGGCGCTGCATGAGGTGGGTTCAAATAACCCTGACGGCATCGATATCAAGAAAACCAAAGGTGCTGATGGCATTCCGCTCGACGGCATTCCTTTCCACCCTTACTACACCGTTAAAGACCTGGTAGGCGTGGTTGTATTTTTTATTGTGTTTTTTGCGATTGTGTTCTTTGCACCGGAAATGGGCGGCTACTTCCTTGAGCATGCCAACTACATTCCGGCCGATCCGCTTAAGACACCGGAACATATTGCGCCGGTCTGGTACTTCACGCCTTTCTACGCAATTCTGCGCGCTATGCCTGATAAGTTGATGGGTGTGATCGCGATGTTCTCGGCGATTGCCGTGTTATTTTTCCTGCCATGGATCGATCGTAGTCCGGTGCGTTCCATTCGTTATCGTTCAGTGGCGTACAAGGCTATCCTGATTGCCTTTGTGGTCTCCTTTATCATTCTTGGCTACTACGGCATGCAGCCGGTGACACCTGCGGGTACATGGATATCACGATTGTGCTCGTTAATTTACTTTGGGTTTTTTGTGGCGCTCTGGTTCATCAGTAAAGATGAAAGCACCAAGCCATTACCAGAGAGGGTGACATACTGATGAAACTTTTCAGAAAACTACTGACGTCATCTGTGCTGGTCACCTCGCTGGTGGCTGCCACGGTTGTTTCCATCAACGGTGCGATGGCCGCCGGTGGTGGTGCCGAGCTCGAACACTTTACGCCGGTGCGAACCGACAAGGCGCTGCAGCGTGGTGCCAAAGTGTTTGTAAACTATTGCATGGGGTGCCACACCGCTGACTACCATCGCTACTCGCACTTTGCCAGAGATGCCGGTTTGTCAGATGAGGCTGTGGTCAACAATCTCATATTCACCACTGACTCTGAAGGCGAGACCAATAAAATCGGCTCGCTGATGGCCAGCAATATGAGCAAGGAATACGGTAAAGAGGCGTTTGGTGCTGTGCCACCCAACCTGGCACTGACGGCAAGATCCCGCGGTGTCGACTGGCTTTACACCTACATGAAGTCATTCTACCTCGATGAATCGCGTCCGCTCGGTGCCAACAATGTGGTTTACCCTAATGTCGGTATGCCGCATGTGCTGGCTGATTTGCAGGGCTGGCAGCAACTTGAGCACAAGACAGACGACGAAGGGCACGAAATAAATGTGCTGCGGCCTTTGACTGCCGGCACACTTTCCCCTGAAGAATACGATGATACGATCACCGATCTGGTAAGCTTCCTCGATTACCTCGGTGATCCGAATCGTGAAGCACGGCATTCGCTGGGGATAAAAGTCATGCTGTTTCTGTTTTTGTTCCTGATTGTGGCAATTATGCTGAAGAAGGAATACTGGAAGGACATTCCTCACAACCACTGAGTTGTAGGACAGATCTAGCTTTTATGCTGCCAATACGTACTAATTTGGAGAAACTGTGACCGCGCCAGTGACACGCCGTTCCGTGATGACTCTGTACTCGGATCCGAGCTCGATCTTCAGCCACCGTGTTCGAATTGTTCTTTTTGAAAAAGACATCACTGTCGAGATCGAAGATGTCGATCCCGACAACAAGCCCGATGATCTGCTTCATCTGAACCCTTACAACACGGTACCGACGCTGGTCGACCGTGATCTGGTGCTGTATGACTCCAGGGTGGTTGCTGAATACCTCGATGAGAGATTTCCGCACCCGCCACTGATGCCGGTAGATCCGGTGTCTCGCGCCCGATCACGTCTGGCGCTGTACCGGATTGAGAAGGACTGGTACGACCTGATCCCGATTATTGAAGGCAGTGACGCCAAGAAAGCCGAAGCTGCGCGAATCGCCATGCGGGATTCGCTGGTCGACTCCGCTGAGGTTTTTGCGCTGAAAGAGTTCTTTTTAAGCGACGAATACTCGCTGGTCGATGCCACGGTGGCGCCGATGTTGTGGCGCCTTAAGCATTATGGTGTTGAATTGCCGGAATCGGCCGGTGCTGTCACGAAATATGCAAAGCGGTTATTTGATCGGGAAGGATTTCAACTAAGTCTCACGGAGAGTGAGCGAGAAATGCGATAACAATATCCAGTGAGCTCTGACAACGATAATACGGGCGACAATTCGCTCAAGATGACGTCCAGTCAACCGTATCTCATCCGTGCTATCTACGAATGGATCGTGGATAACAATCTGACCCCTTATCTGATGGTCGATGGCACCAGGAAAGGGGCGATTGTGCCGGAAGATTATCTGGACGATCAGGGGCGCATTATTCTGAACATCAGCCCCAGTGCCACCAGCGAACTGCTGATGAACAATGAAGAAGTGACGTTTAACGCTCGCTTCAGTGGTCAAGCCATTGGCATTGTGGTGCCCACCTTTTGCGTCAAAGCGATCTATGCGCGTGAGAACGGGCAGGGCATGATGTTTAACGACGAAGGCAACGAAGAGAGCTCTGAAGAAAGCGTTCGCAGGAAAAAGCGCGCTATGCTCGAATCGGTCAGTGGTGCCAGTAGTGCCAGTGCACCGTCTGCAGCCGACAACGCCGGTGAGACGCCACCTGATGATAAGCCACCGGCAGGTAAAGGCAGAAAAGGTCCCAACCTTAAAGTCGTTAAGTAGCAGGATTTCGGCTGGTTAAATACTCGGACTGAAAGCGGTAAATCATCAGAGCGGCGAATCAAAAGCCGCTTTTATCCATTGCGTTTGCGAATCTGAGATAGCCACCGCATCGAAACGGCAGGGTGATTCTGTCTGTTTGTGTTTTTGCAGATACTGCAGCGCGGTAAGTGCTATTTTACGTTGCTTGGCTGGTGTAATACTCAAGGCAGCGCCACCGTATTGGCTGCTTTTGCGATAACGCACTTCAATAAATACCAGCGTGTTGTCATCACGCATGATCAGGTCGATCTCGCCGTGGCGTGAATGATAGTTGCTGTCGACCAACACCAGCCCCTGACCTTGCAGATAGTCGCAGGCCTGCGACTCGTGTTTGTCTCCGGTGGCTCTTTTATCTGACACGGTATTACAACAAGCCGGTTTAGATGTCACTTTCCAGTAACGGTGGCAGTGCTGCTTCGACGGAAATGGCGTCGGAGATTTTTGCCGGAGCACCTTCCTGAAATTCAGCCCACTGAAGTCTGCGTTGAATGCGGTTGCCTTCGGTCAGGCTTAGCGCGCCGGTTTTACCGTTAACGCTATAGAGTCCATCCAGCCGCATTTGTTCGAGTTCTTTGTGTAGTGTATAGGCATCCATCCCGAGTGCGGTGAGCCTTGAGAAGCCCGGAGAGTCATCAGGCTGGTATTGAGTGATAGATTCATACAGCGATTTATTTTTCACCGCATCTGTGAGCAGCCAGGGTATTTCATTGAAACGGACGCCGGTCAGATCGTTGTCTGCTTTGGTATCGACTTCACCGGAATAGACGGTTGCAGTACTTAGTACCGGTATTTCCCCTGCGCGATGAAACTTTAGCTGTGGTCGTAACAGTCTGGCTTGTTCGGGGTCGACAGCCATAAAAATCACATCAATGTCGTCACGGATAGCCGGTTCGAATTCTATTTTCGTATCGAGTAATTGTTCCAGACGTCTTTTGCGAGCGTTGCTTGAGTTAAGGGCCAGCAGTTTGCGCAGTTGCTGTGAGTAGTCGTAAGTGTCTTCTTCAATGAGCTCTGCACCCAGTACCTGCCCGCCAGATTCGGTAAAGCGCAAATCGAAGGCGGTGGCGAGCCGCTGTGCCAGTGCGGAGTCTGAGTGTAGTATCAATGCTTTTTTGTATTTGGTGCTGGTGGCAAAGTTTGCGGCATCGCGTGCTTCGTCTTCGGGCAGCAGTCCAAACTGATAAAGATTGCTATGGCCGGGTATATCTTCACCAATATAGTTAAGAGACAGTGTGGGTACTGAAATCTGGTTGGTCGCGGCGAGATTCACTACTGCCGATTTACTTAGTGGGCCGATAATGAGTGATGCACCTTCAGCTGCTGCCAGTTGATATTGTGCAATGGCTTTTGCGGTGTCGCTTTGCGTATCGTAAACCTTGACTGATGCAATGCCGGCATCGGCATAGTGTGCTGCAGCGAAGCCGGTTTTTATGGCAGCACCCAATTCATTGAACTGACCGGTCAGCGGCAATAACAGCGCAATCTGGCCTGATGAAATAGACGTAGACTGAGGGAGTTCGGTGGTGTCGATGGGGCCGTTCTGCGCTATTGCCATGGCCGGATGATCACCATAGCGGTTGCGCCACAGTGCCTGACGTCGTGCAAAACTGTTCGTGTCCATGCT
The DNA here is from genome assembly GCA_937931165.1 of uncultured Granulosicoccaceae bacterium. Taxonomy (GTDB): domain Bacteria; phylum Pseudomonadota; class Gammaproteobacteria; order Granulosicoccales; family Granulosicoccaceae. The sequence continues at coordinate 6,149 of CALHCI010000127.1, read as the reverse complement.
GCCCTGCGAACGTGCTAACAGTGCATATTCGAGCCAGCCGCGGTAGATGGGGCCGGCCGGAGTTCTGGCCATCGTTTGCAAGGCGTTGTTGTCGAGTGTGCGCAGCATTTCCCAGATGCGCGTCTGGTTGGTTTGTAGCGCCTGAGGATCAGTTAAGCCTGCTTCCATTTGTATTCTGGCTTTAAGTGCAAGCGCCGGATTATTCAGTTGCTGCAGTGCTCTTGCCTGTACCTCGTACAGGCGACTTTTCAGTGCGAGGTTGGTCATTGTGCGTGGGTCTGGCAGGCCATCGATTGCCTGTTGCGGATTACGTTGTGCAATTTCGTAGTAACCCTGTGCAATGTCGCGGCGTTGTTGCAGTGCTTCGGAAGCCATGGTTACCGGAAGTGCGGCAAACATTCTTGCACCGTCGTTATACAGCTCGTTGTCAAAATACAGTTCGGCGGCGAGTAATTGGAGTTGCTGCTTCCGCAGTGGATCGGTTTCGATGCTTGATAGTTGCGCATAGACATGTGCTGCCTGCACCTGATCACCACTGGCCATCAGGCTGCGGGCGAGTTCAGGCGTCGGTTTACGTGCCTGAACTGCCGGTGTGTTGTCGCCGGGGGTAACCCGTTGCTTGCCGCAGCCGGAAAGCACAACGGCGCTGCTCAGTAAAGTCAGAGCGATGAGGCGCGGCATGGGTGATAGCACGTGAGTTACTCCACTGAAATATCTATTCATTTGGGTCTGTCTGACTCCGGGTGTGTTCAGGATTCAGGCCGTATTCAAGCTATTCGCAGCCACTGGGTGGATTCGACGAGCCGTTGATGTCTGGTTGAATCAGGTGAACGCGTGTAAGTCTTACGCGCTACATTGTACTATGACTTATGACTAAAAATGCTGCGTTAAAGCCCGGGGTGCTATACATCATAGCCACGCCAATCGGCAACCTTGCGGACCTTTCCGGGCGAATGCGCGACACCATGCAGCAGGTTGATGTGTTGTACGCGGAAGATACCCGTCATACAGGTAAGCTTTGCCGTGAGATGGGGATTAATCCTCACTTGCGATCGCTGCACGATCACAACGAGGCAGGGCGTGTTCAGGAAGTGCTTGATCGCTTGCGCAGCGATGAGGCTGTCGGGCTGGTATCAGATGCCGGTACGCCACTGATCAGTGATCCGGGCTATCGTATTGTTGCCGCGTGCCACAAAGCATCCATAGCGGTGAGTCCGGTGCCGGGCCCCAGTGCGGTGATTGCGGCGTTATCGGTTTGCGGTTTGCCGACTGACCGGTTCAGCTTCTTTGGTTTTCTGCCAGCGCGGTCGCTTGCCCGTCGCGAGTTACTGACGGAGATTGCAGGTGTTGCGTCGACCAGTGTTTTTTTTGAGTCGAAGCATCGCTTGCTTGAGTGTCTAAATGACATCTGCGAGGTTGTCGGTGAAGACCGCCGCATCTGTATTGCTCGCGAGTTAAGCAAAACGTTTGAAACCATTCTGCACGGAACGGTTGGTGAATTACTGCCACAGGTTCGTGAAAATCATCACTGGCAGAAAGGCGAGTTTGTTTTGGTGCTGGACGGCGCGCAACAGGTGAAGTCTGAATTTTCAGCGCAGATTCAAAGCCTGTTGTTGGCTATTGCCAAAGAGGCAGCGCCGAAAAAAGCAGTATCTATAGTGGCAGCGCACACCGGGCTTGATAAGAAGCTGTTGTATGACTGGCTGGTTGCGCAAAAGCGTTAGCGGTAACCCGGTGCACTGCGGAAACGCAGCTAAAGCGGTTTCCAGCCACGCCAGGCCTCCCGGTTGGCGACGATGGTAATGGGCACGGAATCCCCATCCCAAAAGTGAGAGGTCGGCTTCCAGGCACCGGGGAGGGCTCGCTGCCGCGGCCTGTACTATTTCAAGTCACCCTCAAAATTAACCGACAACTATACGGGCACACTCTTTATAAGGTGGAAGTTGGCCGTAAGCCGGGTTCTGTCGTGGACAGTCATTCATCTGGAATGCACGTCACCGTGCACCTCAAGCGATCTACCCGGAAGCACCACGGGCCGTGGCGTTGCTTCCCTATTTGATCTTGCTCCGAGTGGGGTTTGCCGTGCCATCGAATGTTGCCACCGATGCGGTGCGCTCTTACCGCACCCTTTCACCCTTACCGGCTACCGAAGTAGCTTAGGCGGTTTGCTCTCTGCTGCACTTTCCGTGGGTTCACACCCCCCAGGTGTTACCTGGCACTCTGCCCGTTGGAGCCCGGACTTTCCTCTGCTATCGCAGCGACTGTCTGGCCAACTTCCGGTGACGGATGCTAGCCGGATTCTGCCGGATTAGCGAGCGAAATTATCCCTGGTTAGCGTGAATTCCCATCACAGATATTCGAATGTGTCGAGAACGATACGATTACTGATGTGAATTCTTTGTTCTGTTCTGTAAGCCACTGATTTTTAAATAAGGTGGCTGCTTAGTGGGCTCTGCTGAGCGCTAACTCATTGTCATCGCTGAATTTTTTCAACAAAAACAATGCTGGTAACTTGTAACTGATGGCTGCTGTGGTAAAGTTGTGGCATATCCGATCGGTCATGTGCAGAAAAGTGGATCGAAAGGGAATAATCATCAGATACGGCTTCCATGCTTCTTGGTAAAACCAACATAACGCTCGACACAAAGGGGCGAATTGCTATTCCTGCGCGCTACCGCGAGCAGTTGGTTGACCTGTGCGATGGAAAACTGGTGGTGGCGCTGAATCCGATTGACGGTTGCCTGAATATTTACCCGCAAGGCGAGTGGCAAAAGTGCATGCGCAAGATGGATCAGGTGCAAAACAAGTCGCACGATTTTCGGGAGCTGCAGCGAGTGATTTACGCGAACGCCAACGAGATCGACATGGATGGCAGTGGTCGAGTGTTGATTCCGCAGGAGTTGAGAGAGACGGTGGGGCTGCAAAAGAATGCCGTCCTTATCGGTCACAACGACAAGTTTGAGCTTTGGAGTGAAGAAGAGTGGTTACGTGTCAGCAAAGAAGGCACGGAGAAATTAATGAAGTCGATGCGTTCAAACACGGATCGTCCTGACATCGGGTTCACAATGTGATGCCAATAGAGCATGTCTCTGTTCTACATAGCGAAGCGGTTGATGCGTTGGCCATTCGCAGAGACGGATTCTATGTTGATGCAACTTATGGTCGTGGTGGCCATAGTAAATCTATATTGGAAGCGTTGGGTGAAGAAGGCAGGTTGATGGCGATGGATTGCGACAGCGATGCCATTAGACATGCAGAGAAAACATTCGGTGATGATGATCGATTTTCGATTGTTCATTGCAACTATAGCGAGATCGTCGCCGCGTTGGAAAAAGCCGCAGCACCGCAGACGGTTGACGGTGTGTTGTTTGATCTGGGGGTGTCTTCACCACAACTTGATCAGGCGCAGCGTGGTTTTAGCTTTGACCATGACGGACCACTTGATATGCGTATGGATCAGACACGCGGACAACCGGTTTCTGAATGGCTTGCCAGTGCTTCGCAAGACGAACTCACCGACGTGTTCCGAAGTTATGGCGAAGAGCGCTACGCAAAACGCATTGCCGCCAAAGTGATTGAAGTCGTGCAGCAACGACCGGTTACCACGACTGGAGATCTGGCGGAAATTATTAAACAGGCCCATCCGCGATGGGAAAAGCATAAGCATCCGGCAACAAGGTGTTTTCAGGCGTTGAGAATTTTTATTAACAGAGAGCTCGACAATCTAAAGGCGGCACTGCAGGCCTGCATCGATGTGGTTAAGCCCGGTGGGCGTCTGGTAGTGATCAGTTTTCATTCACTGGAAGACAGAATCGTAAAGCGATTCATTAAAGGTGTTGAGAACCGGCCTGCTGTACCCAGGGGATTGCCGGTTATGCAGCCGGAAGTGATTTCACCGTTTGCCAGTATTGGTAAAGCTGTGCGACCCGGTGACGCAGAGGTGGCTGCCAATCCACGTTCTCGATCCTCAATTATGCGTATTGCGGAGCGTGTCGCATGAGTGGCTTGCGTATCGCCGTGGTTGTGTTGGTGGCACTTAATCTGGCGACTGCCATGGCGGTGGTTTACTCAAAGCATCAAAGCCGCATGCAGTTTCAGAATATGCGTACCGTTCAAAAAGCCATAGACAACGCGAATATCGAGTGGGGTCGCCTGCAAATAGAGGAGAGTACGCTGGCGCGATTTGGTCGTATAGAAGATCTGGCAACACGCAAGCTGAATATGCGTATGCCTGAGCACAATGAAATCAAGATGGTGTTCAAATGAGTTTTGAGGCTGGGCAATCACGCTTTGGCGGTCGTCGTGCGGTAGTGCTCGGCGTGTTTGCATTGCTGTTTTTTCTATTGTGGGCGCGTGCCTTTCAGCTGCAGATTCTGGATGCGGGTTTCTATCAGCGCCAGGGCGATGTGCGACAAATCAGAACGCTGCCGCTTGCTGCGCACCGCGGCAGACTGCTTGATCGCAACGGTGAGCCGTTGGCGGTGAGTTCACCCATCGACTCCGTCTGGGCTGACCCGCGCGAGCTTGCAGACTTTGACGACAAAATCGACTTACTCGGTTACGCCCTTGAGATGGATCCGTCGCGCGTTCGTCAGCTTGTTGCCAACGGTCTGGAAAACAAGCGCGAGTTTATTTACCTGCGTCGTCACGTTCATCCGCGAATCACCAAAGCACTGCGATCTATTAAGGATCGCGGGCAGATTAAAGGCGTGAATATTCAACGGGAATATGGACGCTACTATCCGAGTGGTGAGATCACTGCGCATGTTCTCGGCTTTAATAACATTGATGATCAGGGGCAGGAAGGTCTGGAGATGGCCTTCGATAACTGGCTTGAAGGCACTCCGGGGAAGCGTCGTGTGGTCACTGATGTCCTTGGTGATGCCATTGAAGATATTGAACTGATTGCAGAGCCGAGTCCGGGTCGTGATCTGGTGCTGAGCATTGATAAAAGAATTCAGTATCTCGCCTATCGTGAGCTTAAGCAGGCAGTGCAGTTAAACGGTGCCAAGTCGGGTTCTGCCGTTGTGCTTGATGCGCGCACCGGTGAAGTGCTGGCAATGGTCAATCAGCCTTCTTTTAATCCGAATCGTTCTGATCGATCAGGAGGTATTCAAAGAAACCGTGCTGTGACAGATGTACTGGAACCCGGGTCGACAATAAAGCCTTTTACAATTGCCGCAGCGCTTGAGTCCGGCAAGTTTGTCGCTGATGACATCATCGATACTTCACCAGGGCGTTTTAACGTGGGCCGTTATGTGGTTCGCGACTTTAAAAACTACGGTGAACTGTCTTTATCCGGTGTGCTGAAAAACTCGAGTAATATTGGTGCAGGTAAAATTGCTTTGCAGCTTGATCGTGAAACGCTTTGGAATGCATTTGATCGTCTTGGCTTTGGTCAGCCGCCACTGATTGAATTTCCGGGGGCAGTGGCAGGTACGCTGCCGCATCACTCACGGTGGTCGGTGGTGCGACAGGCAACTGTCTCTTACGGTTACGGTATGTCGACCACAGTTCTGCAGCTTGCACGCGCTTATGCAGCGCTCGCCGCAGACGGTTTGATGCCTGAAGTGACTTTTCAAAAGCTCAATGACGAGCCGCGAGTGACACGAGTGTTTAGCGAGTCTATTGCGCGTGATTTGCGACAAATGATGCAGTCAGTTGTCTCCAGCGGTACGGGTAAAGCGGCCAGCATTCCAGGCTATACCGTTGCCGGTAAAACCGGTACCACACATATCTCTGAAAACGGCAGCTATGCAGACGATCGATATCTGTCGCTGTTCGCGGGCATGGTGCCGGCGGGCAATCCTGCGATGGTGGCGGTCATTGTCATTAAGGAACCGCGTGGTCGTTACTACGGTGGTGAAGTTGCCGCGCCGGTGTTTTCCAAAATCATGGCCGGTGCGCTCAGAATTCGCAACGTGAATCCTGATGGTCAGCAGGTTTATGCAAGGAGTAATCGGTGACTGCCAGCCAATCCCGCGGTATGTCACTGCAGGTGTTACTTGCGCCGTGGGTTGCCGTTGATGACAACCGTCAGGTGACGGGCATCAAACTGGACAGCCGTGAGCTTAGTGCCGGTGATGTTTTTCTGGCAGTCGCCGGTGAGACAACGCACGGCCTTGACTACCTTGCCGATGCGCTAAGGT
>CALHCI010000126.1 GCA_937931165.1 uncultured Granulosicoccaceae bacterium | reverse complement strand
AGGCTTGTTTGATTCAGGCTTGTTTGACTGACGCTTGTTAGAGGCCGGCGTTGTTCATTTGCTCGAGGCGGCGTCTGGCTAACGCTGCGATTGATCTGCCACGATACTCGCTCTCAACAGCAGTGAGCTCCTGCCGTGACTCTGCGTAGCGCTGTAACTCAAACAATGCAAAACCTTTACGCAACCTTGCATCGGGCACTTTCCTGCTGCCGGGGAACTGAAAAATCACTACATTAAAACGATCTATGGCTTCGTTAAAGCGGCGCTCGACATAATTTGCCTCACCGAGCCAGTAATGTGCATTATCCGAATACGTACCGTCCGGGTATTTCACCAGAAACTTGTCGAACTCAACAATCGCTTCGCGGTTACGCCCGAGAATCAAAAGATCATAAGCATTCTGGTAGTCGAGTTTTTCTTCACGGTCGTTATTGACCGGTACCGCTGGTGCTTCGACTACCGTCTGTTCTACCAGCGGAGTAATTTCAGGCTGATCGAGTGGAGTTTCTTCAAAGTCTTCGAGCGGCTCCAGTTCTTCAAGGTCGTCTATTGACGCAAGACCGCCACCACCACCACCGCCACCTGATTCCAGAGACTGCAGCCGGTTATCAGTATCGAGGTAGAGTTTGCGCTGACGCTCACGCATCGCCTCGATTTCATTGTTGCGCAATTCGAGTTCACCGCGCAGTTGTCTGACTTCGGTTTGCAACGCTTCCATCCGTTGCACCATATCAATCAGTACCGAGTTATCGAGCACCCGCTCCAGTCTGAGAATTCGCTGGTTAAGACCCTGAGCGGTGATGTCCTGCGCCAGTGCCGCACCAGAGGTAAACGCAATGCAGAAGGCTGCAGAGATCAGAGTGGTCGACTTACTCAAAAGAAATCGTACATCGCCAGTGTCGCTTTTTACTCGTTTCATATTTTTCTCTGACAAGTGGTACTGCCTTTAGACACCGGTGCACTGCAATCAGTTCAGCCCCTCATAGACGAGCTCAACACGTCGGTTGCGGCGCCAGGCACTTTCGCCCTGCCCTTCATCGAGCGGCACTTCTTCGCCATAGCTAAGCGTACTGAACTGACCGGCATCGACACCCTGCAATTGTAGTACGCGTGCCACACCTTTCGAGCGATTATCACCCAATGCAATGTTGTATTCACGCGAACCACGCTCGTCAGTGTGGCCCTCAAGCCGGACGCGCACATCGCGAAACTGCGCCAGATACTGTGCATGTTGCTCGAGCAGCGAAATGGACTCTTCACCAATCGCGGAACTGTTGTAATCAAAAAAGATAATTCGACGGGCAAGCGGGTGACTGGGGTCATTGATTGAGTTTCGGGTGATCGGTGCACCGCTGACCAGTCCGCTATCGATGGATGAACTCTGTGGAACCGGCTGAACCGTACCGACAGCCGCATCCTGACCCGGCAGATCTGTTGGTGCCGGTGGTGGTGGCAATTCACGAGGCTGGGAACTCGGTACATCGACCCCCGGGTTCGTCGCACAGGCAGCCAGCGTGCCCGCCATAACAATGGCAAGCAGCGCTTTCGGCACGAATCGGAAAGACAATCCGGCATTACCTCGGCAATTGATCGGTTGGGATGTAAGGTTAATGTTCACTTCTACCTCTATGTTCAACAGTTATTCTCATTATAACGCGAGTAAAAGTTTCAAAAGGTTAACGCTTTGGACCCCAGGCCGGGTCTCGTACATCCTCACCACTTAAACGGATTCTCTGGGAAACCAGGCCGTCGAGACTAATGACCCCCAGTACACCACGACCATTTTCTTCGGTCGCATACAGAATCATTTCGCCGTTAGGGGAAAAGCTCGGTGATTCATCGAGACGGCCATCCGTCAGCACTTCAAGTACCCGCGAATCCAGATCCATTTTGGCAATCCGGAAATTGCCGCCCTCGTTGTGGATAAACGCAATCGCGGAGCCATCCGGTGAAGCCGTTGCACCGGCGTTGTACCTGCCTTCGAAGGTCAGCCTCTCGGCTCTGGCACCGCGCGCCACTGCCTGCTTGTAGATTTGCGGGGTGCCACTGCGGTTAGAGGTAAATACGATGTTGCTGTTATCAAGCCAGGCCGCTTCAGTCTCAATAGAGTTTTCATTGGTCAGCTGCGACATTTGCCCGGAAGCGACGTTAACCACGTAAATATCCGGACTTCCCCGATGGGACAGCGACAACGCCAGTCGACGACCATCGGGGGACCACGCCGGTGCGCCGTTGATGCCTTCTATCGAAATGAGCTTGCGACGCTCTGCGGTGGCCAGATTTTGCACAATAATCGCGGTTCGCCCGGGGAATTCAAACGATACGTAAGCCAGCTGTTGTCCATCCGGAGACCACGCCGGAGAAAGCAACGGGCGTGAAATTTCCAGTACGCGAATGATGTTTTCGCCATCAATATCGGCCAGATCCAGCGCGAAGCGACGCTGCTTACCCGTGCCAACCGCATTGATGTACGCAAACTGGGTATCAAACACACCTTGCACACCAATCAGTTGCTCATACACACGATTGGCAATCGTGTGACCAGTCTGTCTAAGTTGTTGCGGGCTAATTCGATACCGACAGCAGTAATCCCCTCCACCACTGCTGGTTGGCGACGATTTCAGCAGTCGCTGGCGCTCGAGGTAGTCAATCAGCTCAAAATTTACCACCAGGCCCTGGGCTGTTTGAGTAACGCTGCCAATCACCAGGTATTCGACTCCGGTGGCACGCCAGTCAGTAAAACTTAGCTCCTGTGACGACGACGGGTTGCTCGGCATGCGATTACGCGGCAACACCGAAAACCGTCCACTGCGGCTGAGGTCAGCTTCGACGATGGCCGCCAGATCATTGTTGTCGAGCCCCGCACTACCTGCAAACGGCACAACAGCAATTGGAATGGCGTCTTGTACACCTGCCGATTCGGTGATTTCAATTCGCAATACTGCACCGGCTGTCTGCGCGAATAAATACAGACAGAGACCACACAACAATCGCTTTAAGAAACCGCTTAAATTCATCATCTAGTCCGTTCCTAAGGTACAGTAAATCCAAATTCAAGATTTCGGTCAAACACTTCTTTGTATTTGGGTTTGGGAAACGGCCTGGTGGCCAATACGGCTTTCACCACTGAACGCTTCAAATCCTCGCCACCTCCTGTGCAACTGACGACCTGAACATCTACAATCTCGTTCGGAAAAACCACGATCGCCCTGACTTCGCATTTGGTACCTGATCTGACCCCGGCGGGCGGACGAAAGTTTTTCGTGACGCTTTTTCTTATCGAGTTGATATAGATCTGTTTTTCCTGCGCAATCCGTCGGGACCTTCTGGCGAGTTTTGCGGCATTTTCCTGTGCGGATTTCTGTTTGGCAGCCGCTTCCGCCGCTACTCGCTCGGCTTCCTTGCGTTTCGCCTCTGCGATTTGCTCCTGACGTTGGCGCTCCTGCTCTTCGGCAAGTCGTCTTTCTTCTTCCAGTCGCTTTCGTTCTTGCTCTTCGGCAAGGCGCTTTTCTTCTTCCAGACGCTTGCGCTCCTCCTCTTCAGCCAGCCGCTTTTCTTCTTCCAGGCGCTTACGCTCTTCCTCTTCGGCTAAACGCTTTTCTTCTTCCAGACGTTTACGTTCTTCTTCCTCTGCAACAAGGCGCTTCTCTTCTTCCAGACGTTTGCGTTCTTCCTCTTCGGCAAGGCGTTTTTCTTCTTCCAGACGCTTGCGCTCTTCCTCTTCAGCTACACGCTTTTCTTCTTCAAGACGCTTACGTTCTTCCTCTTCAGCAAGGCGTTTTTCGTCTTCCAGTCGCTTGCGCTCTTCCTCTTCAGCTACACGCTTTTCTTCTTCCAGTTGCCTACGTTCTTCCTCTTCGGCAAGGCGCTTTTCTTCTTCCAGACGTTTGCGTTCTTCCTCTTCGGCAAGACGTTTTTCTTCGTCCAACCGCTTGAGCTCTTCCTCTTCAGCAACGCGCTTTTCGTCTTCCAGACGTTTGCGTGCTTCCTCTTCGGCAAGACGTTTTTCTTCGTCCAACCGCTTGCGCTCTTCCTCTTCAGCTACACGCTTTTCTTCTTCAAGAAGCTTTTGTTGTTCCTCTGCAAGACGCTTTTCCTCTTCAGCCTGCTCGCGCTGCTCTTCCTCCACACGCAATCGCTCGGCTTCCGCTACAACGCGCTGCTTTTCTTCCAGCTCACGCTGTTTCTCTGCTTCTTCGAGCTGCCTGGCTAGTTCTTTCTGTTCCTGCTCCTGTTGTTGCCGCTGTAATTCGGCATCCTGCAGTTCCTGCTGCAATCGCTGTTGTTCCTGCTGTTGCTCCAGAAGTTGCTCAGGGGTTGGTGGCGGAGGGTCCGCAGGTGGCTCTACGTTTTCAACCGGCAGACTAGCCAGCGTTTCATTCACTTGCTCTCTCAGGGATTCGATTTCCTGCTCGACTGCAGGTGTGTTGACCAACACCGCCTGCACGGGCTCACCTTCATCGCCCGGCTCCGACAGATCAGTGTACTCCCGCTCCAATCCAAAAAACAGCAACGCCGCTATTGCAGCATGACCGATCAGTGACAGCAGAAGCCCAAACGGATGTCGACGTATCAGATCAAGCATGGGTTAGCCTGAACTGCGAGCACGGTATCGACGAAAAATAACATGGGTAATCGATCAACGAGCCGGGTCACTCATGAGCTGCACTTTATCAGCGCCGGCACCCTGCAATGTCACCATCGCCTCCATGACCAGCCCGTAGTTAATATTTTCATCAGCAGCCACCATAACACCACGGCTCGGCTCGGCCTGCAGTGCTTGTGCAGTGAGCTTTAACGCAGTTTCAGAATCAATCGCTACATCAGAATTTTCATCGATATTAAGGAACCACTCACCAATGCTGTTGATAGAAAGCACAATCGGGTCAGATTGTTTTTCGGGCTCTACCGGTTTGGCGTCACTGTTGGGCAGATCAACCTCTACTCCGGTAGTCAGCAACGGTGCCGTGATCATGAATATCACCAACAACACCAGCATCACATCGATGTAAGGCACTACGTTCATTTCGGACATCAACGCGCGCTTCTGCCGATGGTTGCGATAGCGCGCCATTATCTGACTGCCTGATTACTGCGACGAAGCACTTGCCGTTGTAGCACAGCAGCAAACTCTTCCATAAAGTTGTCATAGCGATTAAGCAACCGGTCAGATTTATTGCTCAACCGGTTATAAGCAACCACTGCAGGGATAGCTGCAAACAAACCAATGGCAGTGGCAATCAGTGCTTCGGCAATCCCCGGTGCCACCATCGCCAATGTCGCCTGCTGCACTTCTGACAGCGCGGTGAAAGAATTCATGATTCCCCAGACCGTACCGAACAGTCCAACATAAGGTGCTGTCGAGCCTACAGTAGCGAGGAACGATAAATGTTGCTCAACCATATCGGTCTCGCGTGAAAGCGCAATTTTCATCGCACGATACGACCCTTCAACCACAGTGTCAGCGTCGTTAGTTTGCTTTACCAGACGCGCAAACTCGGAAAAACCGCGTTCAAAAACGTGCTCCATACCCGTGAGTACATGCTCGCTGCTGCGTAACTGTTGATACATCTGGTTGGCGTCAGCACCACTCCAGAATTCATTTTCAAAGGCGGTAGCTTCTTTGGTGGCTCGCGACAATTGCCGGCTTTTAGAGTAGATGATCATCCAAGAGATAACGGATGTCAGTACCAGCAGCAACATCACAAGCTTTACTACCGGACCTGCGGTTAATACCAAATGCCAGAATGAGAGGTCTGTGTTCAAGTGTTCAATACCGTTTTCAAGTTACCTGGAATAGCACAGGGTTTAAAGGAGTCTGCATCCAGACAAGCTATTAAAATATCACCCGTGACCAGCGTCTCGGTCACACCATGCGAACTGTTATCTTTTCTGCAGCAGCACTGACTGAATCGAATACTTGTCTTGCGCAGCTGCTCTACTTTTACCGTTACCGACAGAACATCATCAAACCTGGCCGGTGCTTTGTACTCCAGATGTGCTGAACGTACAACAAACATGCGGCGCTGATCATCAAACAACTGACTTTGTTTATACCCGAGAGTTCTGAGATATTCAGTTCGGGCACGCTCCATAAATTTCAGGTAGTTCGCGTAGTACACAACACCGCCAAAATCGGTGTCTTCGAAGTAGACCCTGACATCAATGGAAAAATCCGTCGCTAAAGACACGCTGTTATCGAAGCCTGTGCACACCGGTGCAAAAAAAAGGGCCGCCCGATTGCCGAGCGTGACATTCCAAGGATGCTAGGGAGGTTTAAGCTCCGGCTCAATTACGATACAGAATTAAATCGCCAGTTTATCGTCAGGACAAAATAAAGTTACTCGGGGTCGGAGAACAAGTCACCGGACTCTGCACGATGCGGCACAGGCAATCCGAGGTGTGCGCAGGCGGCACGGGTAACAGTCCGGCCACGCGGGGTTCGCATCAGCAGGCCCTGCTGGATCAGGTAGGGTTCAATCACCTCTTCAATGGTGCCACTCTCCTCGCCGATTGCCGCACCGAGGTTGTCGAGACCGACCGGCCCGCCATCGAATTTCTCGACAATCGCAAAAAGCACCCGCCGATCCATGTTGTCGAGCCCGAGATCATCGACATTCAGCATATTCAATGCTGCACTCGCGATTTCCTGATTGATCGACCCATCTGCTCTCATCTGCGCGTAATCTCGCACCCTGCGTAACAACCGATTAGCAATTCGCGGCGTACCCCGCGATCTGCGGGCGACTTCAGCGGCTCCGGCGGCATCGATGGGTACATCGAGCATTTTGGCTGATCGGGTAACGATTCGGGACAAATCTGCCGGGCTGTAAAACTCCAGGCGCTGCTTAATACCAAACCGATCCCGCAACGGCGATGTCAGCAAACCGGCACGAGTGGTTGCCCCCACCAGCGTAAACGGTGGCAGATCGATTTTGATGGATCGGGCTGCCGGACCTTCACCAATCATGATATCGAGTTGAAAATCTTCCATTGCCGGGTATAACACTTCTTCAATCGCCGGGTTCAGCCGGTGTATTTCATCGATAAACAAGACATCGTTTTTCTCGAGGTTGGTGAGTAGTGCCGCGAGATCTCCTGCCCGCTCGATGACCGGCCCCGAGGTATGGCGGATGTTTACTTCGAGCTCATTGGCAACAATATTCGCCAGCGTGGTCTTGCCCAGCCCGGGCGGGCCAAAAATCAGCAGGTGATCAAGCGATTCTTCTCTGCCACGGGCCGCACCAATGAAAATCTCCATTTGCTCGACAACCTGCGGCTGTCCCTTGTAGTCCGCAAGTGTTTGCGGGCGCATGGCACGCTCTTGTACATCCTCGGTTTTTTCGAGCGGATCAAACACCCGGTCATCACCCGACATAACAAGCTCCAGTTTCCGGTTGAGGTATCAGCATCATTTTCCAGAGACACTCTTCAGCGCATCACGCACGATCTCTTCAACGCTGTCACCCTTCGTGCCTTTCACCATGCGTTGCGCTTCGGCCGATTTGAAACCCAGCGCTTCAAGTGCAGCAATTGCCTGACTCTGATTATTGCCACCTGAAGTCGCAGCGCTGCCGCCAGGTAATGACACGTTGTCACCACCGAGTTTGCCAACACGGTCCTGCATTTCGACAATAAGCCTTTCGGCCGTTTTCTTTCCAATGCCCGGCAACCGCGTTAGCGCTGCAACATCCTGATTAGTGATACACATGGCGAAATCTTCAGCCGACAAGCCCGAAAGGATAGCCACTGCCATCTTTGCGCCGACCCCACTGACTTTTATAAGCTCACGAAACATCGCGCGTTGATCGAGCGTGCTGAATCCATACAGCAGTTGCGCGTCTTCTCGCACCACCATGTGGATAAACAGCACCACTTTTTCACCCACCTGAGGCAGGTTGTAAAACACCGGCATTGGCGCTTCTATTTCATACCCCACGCCGTTGCAGTCGACCAGCAGTTGCGGTGGCTGGCGGGTGACCAATATACCTGCGATACGACCGATCATGGTGCAGACACCCAGCGTTTGTTTTTGCGCCTGCCACCGGAAGATTTCAATTGCGCTTTGTAAGCCGGGTGCTTGCTGAGCAGGTTTTGCGTGTTAACCGTGTGCGCGTGGCAAATGGCCACGGCCAGCCCATCAGCGGCATCGCTTCCCGGCTGCTCCTGCAGCGACAACAACACTCTGATCATTTCCTGCATTTGCGATTTATCTGCAGCGCCATAACCGACCGCCGCCTGTTTAATGGTTTTTGCAGAGTACTCTGATACCGGTAAGCCCCGCTGTACGGCCGCACAGATGGCGGCTCCACGTGCCTGCCCGAGTTTTAATGCAGACATCGGGTTTTTACTGACAAATACCTGCTCTATACCCATTTCTACGGGCTGCCACTTTTCAATTAGCTGATCGATCTGATACAGGATATACCCGAGCTTTTCCGGCAGACTGTCTCCAGCCACCCGAATACCACCGTGCGCAACATGGAAGTCACGAACACCGTCAGAATCAATGACACCGAAACCGGTAACGACGGACCCGGGATCAATTCCAAGAATACGTTTCATTGCCATTGATCCGTTGTGGGTCGAAAGTGTCTACAGCAGTTAATTACTCGGCCTCATAAGCTTCAGCGGGAATGTCTGCGTTGTTGTAAACGTTCTGCACATCATCGAGTTCTTCTATGACATCTAAAAGCTTCAGTAATTTTGTGCCTTGTTCAACGTCTACCGGAATTTCGTTATCTGCACGCTTGGTTACCTCGGCAAGCTCCGGTTCGTGACCGGCGGCAATCATCGCTTCTTTAACGTCGACAAAAGTTGCAGAGGTAGTGAGTACTTCAATTGATCCGTCTTCGGAAGTCACCACATCTTCGGCGCCTGCCTCAAGTGCTGCTTCCATAAGAGCGTCTTCATCGCTGCCCTCACCGTATGACAAAACACCGAACGTGTTAAACAGATAAGAGACAGATCCGTCTGTGCCCATGTTGCCACCAAACTTGGTAAACGCATGACGCACTTCAGCCACGGTTCGGTTGCGGTTATCAGTCATGGTCTCGACCATGATAGCCACACCGCCATGACCATAACCTTCATAGGTGATTTCGTCATACGTTACATCGTCGAGCTCACCGGCACCTTTTTTAACCGCACGCTCGATGGTGTCTTTGGGCATGTTGCCGCCAAGCGCTTTGTCTATGGCAAGACGCAACCTGGGATTAGAGGCAGGGTCAGACCCACCCATTCTGGACGCCACGGTGATTTCCCGTATCAGGCGTGTGAACAGTTTTCCGCGTTTGTTATCCTGGGCTTTTTTGCGGTGCTGGATATTTGCCCACTTACTATGTCCGGCCATTTGACTCTCTAAAAAATGTTCTTTCAATGCCTGCGACGGCAGGCTTGTGTCTATATTACCCGATCTGCCGTCAACTCTCAGCAGCCGGAGTCGAGCAACATTTGCAGTGCTTTTCGATTAGTCTCGGACCCGACCTTTTCTATCGCCAGCGGCAGACTGGTCCACTCATATTCACTGTGTTCGTCGGCGGCAATAGCAATTGATGGCGGCTGCCGGTCAAGCAGGCAGCGAAACACATATTCGGTGTTGTGCGTGACATCCGGTGCGTACTTGCGTCGCCAGGGCTCACGGATTTCGAAGCGGTTTTGCCGGTGGCAGTCGATGATATCGACCCCTGCGATACCGGTCTCTTCCTCAAGCTCGCGATGCGCTGCCTGCAGCGGTGTTTCGTCAGGTTCGAGCGAGCCGGTAACCGACTGCCAGAACGACGCCGGCTGAACCCGGTTGAGCAGCAAGACGTCGCCCGATGCGGTGTACACCACCACCAGCACCGATTCCGGGCGACGGAATGCCATACTCTGGCAGCGCTGTTAACTGTCAGTCGGCGGCTTGGGTTTACGAGCTCGCAGACCCAGTTCTTTTAACTGGCGTTCGGAAACGGCCCCGGGCGCATCGGTTAACAGGCAACTGGCGCTCTGGGTTTTCGGGAACGCCATAACATCACGCAGGGTGGATGCACCGGCCATCAGCATCACCAAACGGTCAATACCGAAAGCGATTCCACCGTGTGGCGGCGCACCATAGCTTAGCGCTTTGAGCAGAAAGCCGAATTTGTCTTCTGCTTCTTCTTCACCAATACCGAGCAACTCAAGCACCTGCTGCTGCATTTCGGCATCGTGAATACGAATGGACCCGCCACCCAGTTCGGTGCCGTTTAACACCATATCGTAGGCGCGGGACAGCGCTGTCCCCGGGTTGTCACGCAGGGCCTGAAGGTCGGTGGAAGTGGGTGCGGTAAACGGATGATGAAGGGCGTGCCAGCGCTTGGTACCCTCCTCCCACTCAAACATCGGGAAGTCAACCACCCACAGCGGACGCCAGCCTTCTTCGACTCTGCCAAGATCGTGTCCGAGTTTTACCCGCAACGCGCCAAGTGAATCACTGACAACGTTTGCCTTGCCGGCACCAAAGAAGATCAGATCACCGCTTTTTGCACCGGTTTTGCTGAGTATGCTTTGCAGTGCCTGATCATCAAGATGGTTAACCACCGGAGACTGGAGACCTTCTTTACCAGTGGTGACATCGTTGCACTTGATGTACGCAAGACCTTTGGCCCCGTAACGCCCGACAAACTCGGTGTAAACATCAATCTCTTTACGCGACAGCTTACAACCTTCCGGTACCAGCAACGCAGTCACACGGCTTGCAGGATCCGCCGCCGGACCTGCAAAAACCTTAAATTCAACGTGCTTGAGCTCCTCTGAAAGTTCAACCAGTTCCAGATCAATTCTTAAATCCGGCTTGTCAGATCCGTAGCGCAGCATTGCTTCGGCGTAGCTCATGGTCGGGAATGGATCAGGCAGCGTGACATTGAGCTGACTTGCAAACAGTTCACGCATCATGCGTTCAGTGGTTTGCATGATGTCTTTTTCTTCGACAAAGCTCATTTCCATATCGAGCTGAGTGAACTCGGGTTGGCGGTCAGCACGTAAATCTTCATCGCGGAAGCAACGCGCAAACTGATAGTAACGATCGATGCCACTCATCATTAGAATTTGCTTAAACAGCTGCGGTGACTGCGGCAGTGCAAAGTAATCACCCTGATGGGTACGGCTCGGCACCAGATAATCACGCGCGCCTTCAGGGGTTGCTCTGGTGAGTATCGGCGTTTCGACGTCAAGGAAGTTTTGATCATCGAGCGAGGTACGCAGCTTTTGTGTCACCGCAGAACGAAGCCGCATGTGTTCCTGCATGGCAGGGCGACGCAAATCGATGTATCGATAGCGCATGCGGGTTTCTTCCTGAACATCATCATCGTCAAGCTGAAACGGTGGCGTCTGGGCTGCATTTAATACGACCAGGTCTTTCGCCAGTACTTCAATCTGCCCCGTGCGCAGTTCGTCATTAATGGTCCCTGCCGGACGATTTCTTACCCGACCGGTCACACGCAGCACATATTCGTTGCGCACTTGCTCGGCAATGGCAAAGATCTCTGCGGTGTCCGGATCGATCACCACCTGGATCAGTCCTTCGCGGTCTCTCAGATCAATGAAGATCACTCCACCGTGGTCGCGACGTTTGTGTACCCAGCCGCAGAGAGTAACCTCCTGGTCGATAAACGCGGCATCGACGACGCCGCAGTAATGAGAACGCATTAGATCTGATTTCCGTCTGGTTTCGGTATATAGGAAGCAGGATACTGCTTATTGACACAATCTAGCGCAGGATTTTACACCAACTACGCGCGATTGTTGCGACGATGATCTACTGCATTGCAACAACACGTGCGGCCTGCTTGGTCTAAGCTATAAAGATCACTGAAAATAGCGCAAATCTGCCAGCGCGGAGAACTAATGAAAAAATACGATTTGTACGGGATAGGCAATGCCCTGGTCGATATGGAATACAAAGTATCGGACGAAAAGCTTGCCGAACTGGGTGTCGACAAAGGCCTCATGACGCTGATTGAGGAAGATCGCCACCACGAGCTGGTAAAGCAACTCAGTGACCTCAGCCACAAGAAGGCCAGCGGCGGCTCTGCAGCCAACTCCGTGATCGCTCTTGCGCAACTCGGTGGTGATGGATATTACAGCTGTAAGGTCTCCAGCGATGACTTCGGTGACTTTTACCTCGCTGACATGAACCAGTGTAACGTCGACACCAATCTCGACAACGCCAGTCGTGTAGAAGGTCATACCGGCAAGTGCATTGTGATGGTCACTCCCGACGCTGATCGTACAATGAACACTTATCTGGGTGTCACGGTCAGTTTGTCCGAGGCCGAGGTCGACCCGCAAGCTATCGCCAATTCAAAATATGTGTATATGGAAGGGTATCTGGTCGCCTCTGATACCGGGCGTGCCGCAGCCATTAAGGCCGCTTCAATTGCCAGAGAGGCGAGCGTGCCGACCGTGCTAACCCTTTCTGATCCCAACATGGTGAACTTTTTCAAAGACGGACTGCTTGAAATGGCAGGCACTGATCTTGACCTGTTGTTCTGCAACGAAGACGAAGCCACCCTCATGACCGGCACCGACAACGTTGAAGCCGCTGCCGACGCTCTGAAAAAACTTGCCAGAAGATTTGCCATCACGGTAGGCGCAGAAGGCTCTGTGGTGTACGACGGCCAGACCATGAGCAAGATTCCGGCTGACAAAGTCGATGTCATCGATACCAATGGCGCGGGCGATATGTACGCCGGGGCATTTCTTTACGGACTCACCCACGATATGAGCTTCGTACAGTCGGCCGAGCTTGCCAGCCGCGCCGCGTCCAAAATTGTGACGCATTTCGGCCCGCGTCTGCCCACCGAGCAAACCAAAGCCCTGCTCGTTTAATCGCGAATGACAGTCAGATCGACGCCGGTACTTCGGCGTCGTTCTGCCAGCCGGTGCTCATTTGCGGACGCCGTCTGTATGAGTTTGCGATTGGTCACGAAAATTAGTCAACACACGACAGTGCGTGCCGCTACGGCCTAGGAGGGGTGCCGTTAAAGGGTCAGAATAGCGTTTCCACATTAAATGCGCCTGACCTACCTATGCCCTACTACATCGCAAGCTCTCGGGTGGAAATAACATGCCTCGCAACCCAGCGACTGATCGACACGCCATGACTCACGCTGAGCAAGGCAATCCCATGCGAACCAGACAGACCCTGGCCGAACAACCGCAGCTGGTGCAGCACTACTATCAGCAAGTCCCGTTTGAAGACATCGAGTTCCGTGATCTCGGTGAACTCAACGCGGCAGCCATGTCTCACTGGAATTTCGCTTCCAGGCGCGGTGCAGAAGAGTGCCTCGTTAGAATTTACAATCCTGACAGCGAAAAGCATGGCTGGGAATCAAATCAGACGATTATAGAGATCACCACCTCAGACAAACCGTTTCTGGTGCGATCAGTGGCACTGGCGATCACTCGCCGGGGTTACAGCATCAGTCAGTCAATTCATCCGATCTTCTCTGTGATCAGAAAACCGGACGGCACACTCGAAGGGCTGGTCGGTGACGACACCGCCGAGGCAACGCAAGAATCATTTATGCAGTTGCATATTGATCGCATTTTTGATGAATCATTGTTTAGCGAAATAGAATTGGACATACGCCACGTTATCGCTGATGTAAATCTGGTTTGCGATGACTGGGAGCCAATGAAAAACGCCAGCGCCGCCACCAGCCAGGCGTTAAGAGAATCCGTAGCCGATGATTTTACCATTGCAGAGTCCTGCGACTTTATCGACTGGCTGCAACGCTTTCACTTTACCTTTACCGGCTATGCAGAACTTGAAGATTCCGGCCGTGGATTATCATTAGTTAAAGACAGTGCGCTGGGGATTTACCGTGGCTCATCGGCGACGCAGGTACTGGAGAACTGTGTCCCCGAGAGTGAACTTAAACAAACGGCCAACGATGTACTGTACATCACCAAATCACTTGATCGGGCGCCGGTCATCTGGCCACGACCGATGGATGTGCTGACCTATCGACGCATAGACAACAACGGCAAAACGAACGGACGCTGTGTGATCTGTGGTTTCTTTACATCACGAGCAGATAGCACTGACCTCGACTCCATTCCGATTCTGCGTCACAAGCTGTTAAACATCATTGCCAAATCAGATTTTAATCCGGGTGCACACGACGGAAAAATTCTGCTTACCACACTGGAGGGTTTTCCCAGGGACCTCTTACTGCAATCTGATGAAAATACCATCATGGATATCTCGCGCGGCATTATGAGTTTGATGCATCATCCGCGAGTACGCCTGTTTGGCATACAAGATCGCTTCCAACGAATGGCAACCTGCTTTGTTTACGTACCCAGTGATATCTACTCACGCGAGTTACGCCTGAGAATTCAGGAAATTCTGTTGCAGTCCCTACAGGCAGACAACGTCGAATTTGATATTACGCTGTCATCAGAAGACACGTTAGCACGAATGCTGTTTTCGTTAAGAACGCCCTGCAAAAATGGCAAAAGCGCTAGTGCAGATTTTGCCGCACTCGAACAACGCGTTATCGACGCTGCACAAAACTGGGACGATAAACTTCGCAACGCACTGGTAGAAACACAAACTGATGCCGTAACAACAGAACAACTGGTCAGTTTGTCACGCAGTCTCCCGGAAGCCTACAAAACACAGAACAACGTCGCGACCGCTACCCGGGACATCGCAGAACTTGCCAAAGTCCAGAGTCACAACAGCCTTGAAGTCTTGTTCTATCGTGATAAAAATCACAGTGATACTGAAATCGGCTTTAACATCTACCATTCAGATATCGAAGTACCTTTATCAAAAACTATTCACATACTGGAAAACATGGGTGTGCCGGTCATTGGTGAACAACCCTACACCGTTGCGGCCGAAGGAAACGCGCTTAACATCCGGGTATTCAAGCTGCATAAGGCCGATGCCAAAGCGATACCCGTTGAACAGGTAGCTTATTCTTTTCAGCAAACCTTTCTTAAAGCCTGGCACGGTGAAGTCGATGACGACGGCTTGAACCAGCTGGTGTTAACAGCAGGTTTAAACTGGCGACAGATCACCATACTTCGCTGCTACACAAAATATCTGCTGCAAATAAAGATACCATACTCACAGGACTACATGACAAGCTGCCTGATCAATAACGGCAGACTGGCGCAACTTGCGGTACAAATGTTCGAAGCCAGATTCGACCCGCACACTGCTTCTAACAGTGATAACAATAGCGATGAAATAACCGGGCAATTTAACGATGCGCTTGATCAGGTCACCAGTCTTGACGAAGACAGAATAATCCGTACCTTCGGTGACGCCATCGCCGCCACCGTAAGAACCAACTACTATCAGAATGACGATCACGGTAACCCGCGTGATTATCTTTCTATCAAACTGATTCCATCCAACATTCAGGGCATGCCGCTGCCCTGCCCCGAGTTTGAAATATTCGTTTGCTCTCCCAGAGTTGAGGCAACGCACCTGCGTGGCGGCAAAGTCGCGCGCGGCGGCCTGCGATGGTCTGACCGTCGTGAAGATTTCCGCACAGAAGTGCTCGGTTTAATGAAAGCACAAATGGTGAAAAATTCAGTCATTGTGCCAGTCGGGTCCAAAGGTGGATTTGTCGTTAAGCAGGCACCGGTTAACGCCTCCCGCGAAGTACTCATGCAGGAAGTTGTCGCCTGTTATCAGACTTTTCTACGCGGGTTATTAGACATCACAGACAATTACATCGACGGCAAGGTAATACCGCCGACAGATGTGGTCAGACAAGACGCAGACGACCCATACCTGGTGGTCGCAGCAGATAAAGGCACAGCAACATTCTCTGACATTGCAAACGGTGTTTCCGCAGAATATGGATTCTGGCTTGGCGATGCTTTCGCTTCTGGTGGCTCAGTCGGTTATGATCACAAAGGCATGGGCATCACTGCCAAAGGTGCATGGGAGTCGGTAAAAAGACACTTCCGCGAATACAACCTGAACACACAGGAAGAAACCTTTACCGTCGTAGGCATCGGTGACATGAGTGGTGATGTGTTCGGCAACGGCATGTTGTTGTCAGAAAAAATCCAATTGCTTGCCGCGTTCAATCACATGCATATCTTTCTCGACCCCGCACCTGACGCTGCAAAAACCTTTACTGAAAGACAAAGGCTGTTTGCACTGCCGAGATCCAGCTGGGAAGACTACGATCAGTCTTTAATTTCTACCGGTGGCGGTATCTACAGCCGATCATCCAAGTCTATTCCAATCACTCCCGAGGTTGCCAGCGCGTTTGGGCTTAAGCAAAAATCAATGGCTCCCAACGATCTGATTAACGCGCTGTTAAAAGCAAAGGTCGATCTACTGTGGAATGGCGGCATTGGCACGTATATCAAAGCAGCTTCTGAGTCACATGCCGATGCACAGGACAAGACCAATGACGCACTACGGGTTAACGCTAGCGAATTGCGTTGCCGGGCAGTTGGCGAAGGCGGCAACCTGGGTTGTACACAACTTGGTCGTATTGAGTTTGCGTTAAATGGCGGCAAAATCTACACAGATGCCATAGACAACTCTGCGGGTGTTGATTGCTCTGACCATGAAGTCAACATTAAAATTCTGGTCGATGGATTAGTGAGTCACGGACACCTGCCTGCGGAGCAACGCACCGCACTACTGGCAGAAATGACTGACGAAGTTTCCGATCTGGTGCTGCGCGATAACTATCTGCAAACACAGTGCATCAGTCTGACCGTAGCTCAGGCACCCGCCCTGCTTGGTGAGCATGCGCGTTTTATGAACGAGTTGACCAACGCAGGCAAGCTCAATCCGGCAATCGAATTTCTGCCAGACCATGAGATGATTGCAGAACGCGCTGCAGACGGCAAAGGTCTTTCTGCCCCTGAACTGGCTGTTCTGGTTGCTTACAGTAAGATGGATATCTACGAGCAGCTTCGTGACTCAGCACTGGTTAAAGATACCTACTTTGATCAGGAACTGGTTAACTACTTCCCAAGCATACTTGGCGAACGGTTTAGTGATCAGATAAGCCAGCACCAGCTGCGCAATGAAATCATTGCCACACAGATTACCAACAGCCTGGTAAACCGGCTTGGACCAACTTATCTGTTCAGACTTCAGGAAGAGCTCGGTGCAAGTACCGCAGACATTGCATCAGCTTACGTTGCGGTGCGAGCGGTATTTAAAATGCGAGACTTATGGGAATCAATCGAATCACTCGACAATCAGGTCAGCAGCGATACACAACACGAACTGCTGCTGATAGTCAGAGGCTGGGTTGAGCGTGGCATTCACTGGTTGGTGAAGAATCGCAGGATCGACTACAACATTCAAACCATCATCGATTACTTTGAAACAGGTACCGATGAGTTGCGTAAAAAGATACCGGAGTCACTGGCTACACCTAATAAATCAAGCTATCGCTCACGCTGCAAGCATTTCATCCGCAACCACGTACCTGAAGAAGTCGCAGAATCGGTTTCTGCGGTGGTGCCGCTATCATCAAGCTTTGACATCATAGATATCGCCGCCACTTCCGGTGTTCCGCTTAAAACCACTGCCGGTGTCTATTTTCAACTGGGCGATTATCTTGAGATTCAATGGCTGCGTGAACAGATCGGTTCACTGGAAACCAGTAACCACTGGCACGGACTGGCCAAGTCGGCGCTACGTTCTGATTTGCATTACCAGCAGCGCCATCTGTGCGCAGAGATATTGACTGGCACCGATGATGTCGGTGACAAGCCACGCAGCATGGTAAAGCACTGGGCAAAGGCAAACGATGCCAGACTCGATATTTATTCGCAGCGACTCAGTGAAATCAAATCCACTGGCAACGCAGACTATGCGATGTTGTCGCTGGCCGTTGCCGAAGTGCATAAGCTACTGCAATCCAGCCGCCCGCTGGCGGGTTCAGAATAAAGCCAGGCTTGTTGTGAAAGCAGTATAAGTACGGCGAAGAACCCTCCCCGGCGCTTAGACGCTGACCCTCCTACAACTGGGCACAAGCGGGAGGGTTGTATCGCGCGTTTAAAGACCGTCTGAAAATTCCGCGAGTGACTGATTAAGCAGATTTGCCAGAGATGCATTATGCTTAATCAATGAACGAGTTTTTTACGTTAACACTGGCTCGCCTGAGCACAGTCCATTACCTCATCATTGCACTGAATCTGTTGCTGCTGTTGCTGGCGCGCCCGATTCTGGAGCGTCTGCTGGCAAAGCGTGAAAAACGCCAGTTCGACTTTCAGGTCAATGTAATGCGCGGGCTCAACCTCGCCATATTGGCCGTGGTTTGCTACAACGCTTTTTATACCAGCAACCCGGCCGGCAATGGTCTGGCACTGCGCATACTTTCAATTCTGGTGGTGTTCTATCTTGCCTACCTGACGGCAAACATCGCAAGTTATGTCATGCGGCGGCGCTACGGCAAGGTAAACACCAGCGCAGAGGGTACTCAGGTATCAGACACCTACCATTCACGAATGCTGACGCTGGTCCTAAGCACTTTTATCGGAATCGTCGCACTGATCGCGGTCATTCGTATCGCGGGCTACAGCAGCCTGCTTGAAGCTGGTGGTGTCATCGGCTTTGTCGGTGTCTTTCTGGCACTCACACAAGCCGCCTGGGCACCGGATATTATCAGCGGTCTGGTGTTGCTAAACAGCGATATGGTCAGCGAAGGTGACCTGATCGAACTGGACAACCCGCCAATTCTCGGCAGGGTGTTTAAAACAAAAATATTTCATACAGTGCTTATCGATGTAATAAACAACCACCGAGTGATGATCAGCAATTCCAGGTTACGCGAACAACCGATCCATTCGTTGTCTAAATTTGCGTCTGCACGCGGGTTACGTGAAAAACTGGTATTTAAAATCGGCTATGACACAGACGCTGATTCTGTCAGAAAACTGTTTACTGAAGCCTTCAAGCGCGCCTGCGACTCCGGGGACACCAAGCTCGATGAAACCCACCCGCTGGAAATCCGGGTGCTGGATGCCGGTGACCACGCTGTAGAGTGGGGGTTGTTTTACTACATCAAGGATGTACAAAGCCTGGTGGCAACCCGACAGTACCTGACAGAGCAAGTGCTCAACACCTCAATTGAGCGGAACATTGCTCTGTCTACGCCGTACACCCATGTCGTGACGAATATCGACCCACAGCTCACCTGATCCTCACCTGCGTGGTAACTCGCGCGCGAACAGGCCTGACCAGTTGCCTGCAGACGACATTTTGGTTGTTTTGTCACCTTATTCCGGATTTACCGTCGTTTAGCTCGACAAACTTCCACAAGCGGGCATGAATAGCCCGCTGCCTCCATGTAAACTGGAGCCACAGGTTGTTTGCTGAACACGCTGCTCTGCACATTTGCATGGCAGCGACCAACCCAGAAGGAATAATTCATGAAAAAACTACTTACCTCAGCCACCGTAGCCGCAGCACTGACGCTGGGCACCCAGGCAGTTAACGCCGCAGATCAGGTGAAGATCGGTTTTATCACCACGTTAACCACCGGCGCTGCTTCAATAGGTAAAGATCAGGAAAACGCCGTTAACCTGGCCCTCGAACACATTGATAACACCATGGGCGGCAAGCCGGTTGAGCTGATCATGGCTGATGACGGTTTCAAACCGGAGGTTGGCAAACAGGCAACCGATAAACTGGTCAAGCAGGACGATGTCGATTTTGTTGCCGGGTATATCTGGTCACATGTACTACTCGCCTCCCGCAAATCGGTGCTGGACTCAGGCAAGTTTCTGATCAGCGCCAATGCCGGACCTTCACCGGTTGCCGGCAAACTGTGCCACGAAAACTTTTTCTCAACGTCCTGGCAGAACGACCAGACACCGATGGCCATGGGTGAGACACTGAATAAAAAAGGCGTAAAGTCACTGTATGTGATGGCACCAAACTACGCCGCCGGCAAAGATATGGTGGCCGGTGTTGAGAGAACGTTCAAAGGTGAGATTGTTGGTAAAGATCTCACCAAGTGGGGCAAAGACGCACAGCTCGATTTTTCTGCAGAGCTGGCCAAAGCGAAAGCCTCCGGTGCTGAGGGCATCTTTGTGTTCTACCCCGGCAAAGCGGCCGGCGCGTTTATCAAGCAGTATGAACAGGCAGGACTTAAAGACTCACTGCCGCTCTATACTGTGTTTACCATTGACTCGCTTTCTCTGCCAAAGCTCAAAGAAGGCGGCATGAAGAGCGTGTTAGGTTCAAGCATGACGCAGTTCTGGAGCCCTGATCTCGATGTTCCTGCCAACAATAAATTTGTCGCAGACTTCCGTGAAAAATATGGCAACTACCCTTCGTTTTATGCGGCACAGGCGTATGACTCAATCATGTTAATCAAGTCTGCTGTCGACTCTGTAGATGGCAACCTCGATGATATGGACGGCATGCGCGCTGCGATGCAAAAGGCTGACTTCCCATCTATACGAGGCGAGTTCAGTTATGGCAACAACCACATGCCAATTCAGAACTTCTACTCACGAACCGTGGTTGAAGATGAAGACGGCAACTGGACAACCCAGATAGATCAGGTTGTGCTTGAAAATCACCAGGATGTCTACGCCTCCGAGTGCACGCTGTAATCAAACTAACTGATTAAAAGCAATATGCTGCAGGGGTAATCACACCCCTGCCAGTCCTTGTGGAAACTTCCATACTCTTTATTCAGCTCCTGAACGGGCTACAGCTCGGCATTCTGCTGTTTTTACTGTCTGCCGGGCTGACACTTACATTCGGGATCATGGACTTTGTTAATCTGGCACACGGAGCACTCTATATGCTCGGTGCTTTTTTCTGCGCCACGTTAACACTCTACACCGGCTCTTTTATACTGGCAGTATTACTGGCAATACCACTTACGGCACTTGCGGGTTTTATCCTTGAAAAGCTGGTGGTGCAACACCTGTATGACAGAGATCACCTTGACCATGTTCTGGCAACTTTTGGTCTTATTCTGTGCATTGATACTATGGTGCATATTATCTGGGGGCCGGAAGGTATGGCTATCCCGCTACCGGATTTTCTCAACTCGCAGGTAGAGCTGTTACCAGGGATTGTTTTTCCAACGTTCAGACTATTAATCATTGCCATTGGTCTGATTGCGGCCGCGGGTTTATATATTCTGGTCAATCACACACGTCTCGGTATGTTGATTCGCGCCGGGGCCTCCAACCGAACCATGGTTGGTGCGTTAGGTGTTGATATCAGAACCTTGTTCTCCGGTGTGTTTGCTCTGGGTGCAGCACTGGCGGGTCTGGCGGGCATGCTGATAGCGCCGATCACTGAAGCATCTATCGGGATGGGTAGTGACATTATTATTACCACCTTTGTGGTGATTATTATCGGTGGCGTCGGTTCAATGAAAGGCGCCTTTCTGGCTGCATTGATTATCGGCCTGATCGATACCTTCGGGCGCTCTTTTCTCGACGACATCTTCAAGCTGGTGATGTCCAGTGAAGCTGCTGAAACCGCAGCCCCTGCAGTGTCAGCTATGCTGATATACATTCTGATGGCAGTGATTCTTGCGTTTCGACCGCAAGGCCTGTTTCCACCACTTACCCGCTGATCACTACATAGATGAATCCTGCGCTTAAGAACACTTCAACGGCCTGGTTATCAGTAGTGATGGTAGTACTGCTTGCCGCTGTGCCTTATGTGCTGTACGTCAGCGGCAACACCTTCTGGCTTGACATCTTTACCCGGCTGGTGATCCTTGCCATCGCTGCCTGCGGGTTAAATCTTATTCTTGGACTTGGCGGACTGGTTTCTTTTGGACATGCCGCCTATATCGGTATTGGTGCTTATGCCGTTGGTATTCCCGCCTACCACGAAACTTATGGCGGCCTGGATGCTATCGCTTCTTACAATGGCTTTGTACATCTGGGGCTTGCGTTACTTACCAGCGCTGTGTTTGCTTTTATCACCGGCGTTATATCACTTCGGACCCGTGGTGTTAACTTTATTATGATCACCATGGCGTTTGGTCAAATGATGTTTTACGCCATTGTGTCACTGGAAACCTACGGCGGTGATGATGGCCTGACAATCGATCTCAGATCCGAACTGCCACTGATCAATCTTGACAGCCCGCTGAGTCTTTACGGACTGTGTTATGTATCACTACTGGTGATTGTTTTTTTCACTTATCGCATTCGACACTCCCGCTTCGGTTTAACGTTGCAGGGCGCAAAGTCCAACGAAGAACGCATGAACGCGATTGGTGTTAACTGTTACAAGTACCAGCTAACTGCTTTTGTGCTATCCGGGGTTGTCTGTGGTTACGCCGGCTTTTTACTGGGCAACTTTACGACATTCATCTCCCCGGAAATGATGGATTGGACCCGCTCCGGTGAGATCATGTTTATGGTCATATTAGGCGGTGCCGCCACCCTATGGGGTCCGGTCATTGGTGCGATTATTTTTATCGTGCTGGAATTTGTATTGTCGGAATACACCGTTTACTGGCATCTGCCCTTTGGGTTGCTACTTATATTTTCTGTGCTGTTTCTTCGTGGTGGCGTGACAGGGGCATTGCATCGCCTTGGCAAACCTGCCGTTCGCAGTCAGTCATGACCTCTCCAATACTTGAAGTTCACAACCTGTGTAAAAGTTTCGGTGGCGTCGTTGCCACTGACAATGTCAATCTGCAGGTGACTGAAGGGGAAATACACGCGCTAATTGGTCCAAACGGGGCAGGCAAAACCACTCTGATCTCTCAGCTATCCGGTCTCCTGACACCGGATAGTGGCAGTATATTTTTTCAGGGTAACGATATTACCGGCCTGCCGCCCTATCGGTTTTCCCAGGCGGGGCTGGCCCGGTCATTTCAGATTACCTCTGTGTTTCAGGAACTCTCTCTTCAGGATAACGTTGCCCTTGCCGTGCAGGCCCACGCCGGACATGCATTTCGCTTCTGGCGCAATGCCAGAAAAGACCAGGCACTACAG
This sequence comes from uncultured Granulosicoccaceae bacterium, assembly GCA_937931165.1. Lineage (GTDB taxonomy): Bacteria > Pseudomonadota > Gammaproteobacteria > Granulosicoccales > Granulosicoccaceae. The sequence goes on along the minus strand of CALHCI010000126.1, from coordinate 25,199 downwards.
AAGCCGGCACTCGACTACCTGAGTCGGGTCGGACTCGCAGACCGCGCTGACTGGCTCGCGAGTGAGGTGTCCCACGGCGAACGCCGGCAACTCGAGATTGCGATGGCGCTGGCAACCGATCCGGTGTTGTTACTACTCGACGAACCCATGGCTGGCATGGGCAAAGATGAATCCGCCGAACTGATCGATATTCTCAACCGTCTGCGAGGCACAAAAACACTGTTACTTATCGAGCACGATATGGACGCTGTATTTGCACTTGCTGATCGAATTTCTGTACTGGTGTATGGAAAGGTGATTGCCAGTGGCACCCCTGCCGAAATTAAATCAGACACGCGCGTTCGCAATGCCTACCTTGGCGAGGACGACAATTAATGCTGAAGGTTGAAGAACTGCAGGCCTTCTACGGCACCAGTCAGGCGTTGTTTGATATGAACCTGCAAGTCGATCAGGGTGAGGTGGTTACCCTCATTGGGCGCAACGGTATGGGTAAAACCACCACCATTCATTCAATCATGGGTATCGTCAGCGCCGCTACCGGTTCAATTAACTACAAAGGCATCAATATCACTTCGTTGTCGTCATTTAAAATCGCACGGCTCGGTCTTGCACTGGTACCGGAAGGCCGACAAATATTCCCTAACCTGACCGTCAATGAAAACCTGATTGCCACCGCTGCTAATAAACGCGGCAATGCCAACCCGTGGACCAAAAAGGCGGTGCTTGAACTCTTCCCGCCACTGGCGATGCGACTATCGTCAATGGGCAATTTGCTGTCGGGTGGTGAGCAGCAAATGCTTGCGATTGGACGTGCGTTAATGACAAACCCCGATCTCCTGTTACTGGACGATGCCACGGAAGGACTCGCACCGCTGGTGCGCAAGGATATCTGGTCGTCACTGCAGGCACTTAAAAGTGCCGGACTTTCAATTCTGATTGTCGACAAAAATCTTAACGACCTTGTCGGGCTCGCAGACAGGCACTACGTTATCGAAAAGGGTCACGTTGTCTGGCAGGGCAGCAGTCAGCAACTCACCGATGATCCATCGATCAAGGACAAGTATCTTGGCGTTTAGCATCCGCTGAAATCTGCGCCCGTACCATCCGGAATATTAATTAGCTATGGCAAAACTGGACGAACTTGACCGGAAGATTCTGCGCGCGCTGCAGGAAGATGCAACGGTGTCGATGGATGCGCTGGCAAAGCAAATAGGCTCGTCAAAAACACCAGTGTGGTCACGCATTCAAAAGATGCGAAAAGCGGGTATCATTGAAAAACAGGTTGCGCTGGTTAATCCTGCATCTGTCGGACTGGATGAAACCTTTTTTGTAGCAGTAAAAACAGATCAGCATGAGCCTGAGTGGCTCGCACAGTTTGCATCGGCAGTTGAACACATGCCCGAGATTCTCGAAGCACACAGAATGGCCGGTGAAGTAGACTATCTGTTAAAGGTTCAGGTAAAAAACCCGGCAGACTTTGATCGTTTTTACAAAGAACTAATCAGCAGAGTCAAACTCCACAATGTGACATCGAGCCTTTCAATGGAGTGTCTGAAAAAGACCACTGCCCTTAAAATCAACTAATAATCAAATTAACCGGTTATCAAATCAACCAGTGATTAAACAGACAATGATCATCCTTTGAAGTAAAGGACTAAGGGTTTCGCACTTTCTCTAACAGCGCATTAACGACCTCAAATACCCCTGCCTGTGCGACCGCATCGTTGTTCAACACCATATACCGGCCACCAACCAGTAGCGACGGTGTAGAAGCGACTTCAGCGGCGCGCATCTGCTGCTCAGACAACGCGACTGCCGCCGTCACATCGTCAGCCTGAAGCGATTGTTTTAACGGTACGCCTTCAATACCGTATTTTGCAAATAGCGCTGAAGCATTTTCAATTTGCTTATCGAGATTTCTCTCTTGCCTCATACCGATGACAAGATCAAACAGTGCTTCGTGAAGCTGTGCAGGTGCATTGCTCTTCAGCCCCACGTAGTACATCGCTGCATGCAACCGTGTGGCATCATTCCAGCCAACCGGATTTAAAGAGAACTTCACGTCTGCAGGCGCTGTTTTAAGCCACTCTTTTACACCAGGCTCAAACGCCTGACAGTGCGGGCAGCCGTACCAGAAAAACTCAATCACCGAAATGCCATTCGGATCTGTTGCCAGCGGGTTGCTTAAAGTCCGGTAATGGGTACCGTCCTGTATCGTGGCTGATGCGGACGCTATAGGTTGTTGCTCCGCCGGCTGCTTATCACCCGTCAACTTAACCGTAAGTATTACAACACAGGCAATAGCGGCAATGGATATCGCAGCTGCAACAAGATGATTTTTTTTCAACAGACTATCCGTGATGAAGAGTAAACCGAAACACCAGCGGGCTGAGCGCGAAGTTCAACACTGCCAAACAAGCCTGCAGCCGCTTAACTACCGGGTGCTCGCCTCATACACATAGTATTGACTGTAAGCAGATACTTTGTGAGACCCCAGTATTTTCCGAGCTCGAAAAACCCAGTCTTTTGCAGGGTCAAGATTCAGGGACAATTGATCTGAACCTGTCTCCAGAATACGTGTGCTGGTAGCTCTTTCATTGACAGAATTACCGATCAATAGTTCTACCGGACCGTCATTGTCGGGAACAGACAATACGGTCACGTCGTCCTGCCTGGTGATGCTTAGTTCCGGTGCCTGACCGGCCTCAATTTCTGCCACCGCAACTTTGCGCCTGGCTGGCAATCCGAGAAAGTTTTTGTTGTCGATACCGGCAACCGCAAGAAAATAGTCCCCCGGAGCAAGTGTTGGGGTATCAAACGACAATGCATCGGTGGTCAGACTGACCAGTTGCTCTGCCATGGATTCATCTGCAGCAATATCAGCTCGATAAGTCGTTGCACCATCGAGCAGCTGCCAGGCAATGTCATCCTGCTCGCTCAGTATTATACGATCACCGGTCAGGCTGAGAGCCGGAGGCGTGAGTAAATCCACGAGTTCAGGCGCTATGCCATCTGCAACGCTCAGACCTTTGCCCTTGGGCAAGTCGTTGTTGGTATCGCCGCTGGCAGTTGCCACCAGACCTTTAGTCACGCCAATGCGGTTAACGTCGCCATCCAGGTCGACATAAAAAGCAGTGCCACGGACGGCCGCTGTGAGAAACGGGGTTTCAATCGAAAACTCGATCGGCGGCTGGCCATCGGGGCGTGGGGTGACTTCGCTACCCACCTGGCCTTCCGTCGCTTCAAGCGAGATCGCACACTTACCGTCATCACTGAGGCAGTCAATGTTGGTAATAACAACCCGGCTCTCCGGCTGCACATGCACCCGAGCACCACTTTTAAAACTGAGACTGACAAACCCGTCAACACCGGTTTGAATGATGTCCCCATCAAATACCTGAGCGCCCTTCGGTGGCGGGTTGACCACCAGTTCGGTTTGCTTGTGAGTAACATCGCCCTTTACATAGGCAATACGACCAAAATCCAGCGAATCAAGATAGGGCCGCGGAATAGACAGCGTTGTACCAACAGGCAGTACTGTGGTGGCACTGGCTATATTGTTAATTTCGGCAATCTGACGGGCAAACCGGGTGGATTTGAGCTCTTCCGTTAGCACCTGTTCAACCGTCTGAGCGGCACGAACAATAACTACAAGATCTTCCTGAGATTGATCACTATTTTCAGCCACCGACAATGCAGGCATCTGCATTACCGTGAGGGCTGCCACCAGGCTCACCGTTTTAATTGTTTGTGTAAACGATTTCATTTTCGGTGCTAAATGCGGTTGCTTCCGGGTATAGGCATCTTGTATGCCCGCTAACGGCCGGACAGACCGACATACGGAGCATACACGTTGTATTGCAGTGAGTTTTAACAGTTTGAAACAATTACGCTACCGAAACACAATTTTAGTTGTTTATACAACAAAACTCAAATAGCGTCACTTACCTCGTCAGATTCTTATTTATAGCAGCAAAACCACCCCTGAACGTCATTTTCAATCAGTATGCGACGGCCACTTTGACATATTCCGGAAACAAACTAACTTTTTTTCGCCGATGCCGTTATGTAATGCCCGGATGTCTTCTACACTCTTGAGGCAACCAGGATGTTCCGTAGCTCTACTGTATTCGTACCCTAGCAAGAACCGATGACCGATAACAGAAAAAACTCCCTCTCTGCAAAAGAACTCGGTCGAAGAATTGGCTCACTGCTGAATGCCAGCCAGGTAGCGAGGCAGCGACGATCCAGATCAGTACCGTCAGTATTAATAGAGAAAATCCTCGATCAGATTTCGTCACCGGGTGTGATTCTTCTCGATGAACATCTCAATGTCATCTACTCCAATACGGCACTGCGCGAACTGCTTGGTAACCCATCCCAGCGTCCGGCGTGGCACAGTTCACTGCACCCTGAAGACGCACACCACCTGATTAACGGACTCACTCTGTCGCTGCTCGATAGCAGTGAATTTAAAACGGAGTGCCGCGTGCACTCTGCAAAAGCGCGGAACGGCGCGGTGCGATGGCTCAACTGTGAAGCCCAGACACTAAATTATGACGAGTGCGGCCTGACCGGCTGCCTTTGCACATTTACCGATATTACCGAGCACAGAAATACCAATGAAAATCTCGTGCAATTATCACTGTACGATCCGCTGACTAAATTGCCAAATCGCAGTCTGTTAATGCAACGGCTTAACCGCGCTCTGCAACCCGGGGACGTCACAGATCTGGCGCTGGTGTTTGTTGATCTCGACGGCTTTAAGCTGATTAACGATACGCTTGGCAGGGAGCAAGGCAACAAGCTGATCCGGGAGGTCAGTGAAAGAGTAAACAGCTGCATTGAGCAGACTGATCTTCTGGCAAGGCTCGGCAGTGATGAGTTCACTGCCATCATTCAACACAACGATGCAACTCAGCGGGCTGCGGAAATCGGCGAACAGATTATCAAGGTCATTGAAAAACCGTTTCGCGTTCAAAACGAATCGGTATACATCACTGCCAGTGTCGGGATTGCAGTTGCCAAACCCGGCGTCAGTGCAGACCGACTGCTGCAACAGGCAGACGTTGCGATGTACAACGCCAAAAAGAATAAAGGCAACGCAGTGCAGTATCACAGTCACGAACTTACCGCCCATAACCGCGCCAAACTATTGGTAGGCAGTCACTTGCACTGCGCACTCGACAGAGATGAGTTCAAAGTTTTCTATCAGCCGCAGCTGGAAATTGCTACAAATAGAATCTACGGATCAGAAGCACTGTTACGCTGGAAAAACCCGACACTTGGTTCCATATCACCAAGTATATTCATCCCCATGCTTGAAGACCGTGGGCTCATTACGCAGGTGGGTGAGTGGGTGTTGTCAGAGGCTTGTCACAACCAGGCGAAGTGGCATGCTGATTTCCCCGAAGCAAGAACCACCGTATCGGTGAACGTTTCAAGCCTGCAACTGCACGACAGGCACTTTCTAGACAAATTAAAATGCATCCTCGACTCTTCCGGTCTCGCACCACAGTACCTGGTACTGGAAATTACAGAGACCATTCTGTTAGATGAGTTTGTCAGTGAGTGCCGTCTGCTGCACGAAATCAGCGCGCTCGGAGTTAAGATCGCACTGGATGATTTCGGTACCGGTTATGGTTCATTTTCTTATCTGAAAAAACACCCAATCGATCACATCAAAATAGACAGATCATTTGTCGATAACCTGTTTAACTGTGAAGAAAACAAAGCGATCACGACTTCTATTATCGATTTATCTCACACGCTTGGGAAGACTGTCATTGCAGAAGGAGTAGACAGTCAGGATGAGCTGGATTTTTTAATGTTGCGAGGTTGCGATATCTTCCAGGGTTTCTACACCTCAAGAGCAATTCCATCGCTTGAGTTTGAACAGCGATTTTTGTTTAACGATCGATAGGCATCTTACCGCACTGCCCCGCTATGGTTTGAAAGACAATCCTGCAGGTTCTGTTCGTCAAGCAGCTTTCGCCTCACCTTAAGATAGGCCACATTGTCTGCCTCAATAACAGATACCTCTTCGACGCCACCTACTCCAGCCAGTTGCTGCTCCAGTTGATTTTTGTTATACCCCGACAGCCCGTGCAGTGACAACTGATAACTGGTGAGCTTTGCCGGCTCTTTCATGTTGTAGATCACCAGCAGCCAGCTAATACTGAGCAGTCCAAGTACCAGATGCGCGTTGGTCACTCCGATTGATCCAACCATCCAACCGCCGAAAACCCCACCGATAAAAGCGCCCATAAACTGGCTGCTTGAATACACGCCCATGGCACCGCCGCGACAGGCCACCGGTGCAATCCGTGACACCATGGTGGGCAATAGTGATTCGAGCACATTGAGAAAGCCAAAAAATATTCCAATGGCAATGACGATCATCCACCAGCTCTGGCCCGTTAGACCAACAAATATTTCTGCAAGCCCGAGCCCAACGATGGATATCATCATGACTCTTCTAACGCCCTTCTCACTCCACCCGATCAGCGGCACCATAATAAGCAGTGACAGTAAACAGGCAATCAGGTAAACCTTCCAGTGCGATTCGGGCGTGATACCACGCTCTAACAACCCAAGGGGTACACAAACGAATGTTGCGGTAATCAGCAGGTGAAGAAGCAAGATGCCAATATCCAGTCGAAGTAACTCGGGGTTTTTAATCACCGTAGCGATCTGACCGGTACTTGCTGAAAAATCCCGATTGTGAGACAGAGTGTTGTTTTGCTGATCAGGCACCGCAAAGCGTACCAACAATGCCGACAACATACCGGTAACCGCAATGGCGATAAAAATGCCGCTCAGTCCAAGGCGATTCATTAACAACGGACCCACCATAATCGACAATACAAATGAAAGTCCGATTGAAGCGCCAATAATCGCCATCATCTTGGTGCGTTGATCATCTCGTGAAAGATCAGCGGCCAGTGCCATCACCGCAGCGGATATCGCCCCGGCTCCCTGAAGCGCTCGGCCCGCAATAACCCCCCAGATAGAGTCTGCCATGGCAGCGACAATACTGCCTGCCACCAACATCGCCAGACCAACGTAAATCACACGCTTACGACCGAACCGATCAGACATAAAGCCGAAAGGAATCTGCAGCACTGCCTGAAACAGCCCATAGATACCCAGTGCCACACCGATAAGCAGCGGGGTAGCTCCTTCAAGATCCTGCCCAAGAATACTCATGACCGGCAGTAACAGGAACAGACCCATCATCCGGGTTGCGTAGACCAGGCTTAGTGACGCCGCAGCGCGTCGTTCCAGGGAGTTAAAAGCAGCCAAAAAAATTCCTGAGGGGCCGGACAAACTAACCATAGCCGGCTGGATAATGGACAGAAAATACTGACTCGAATACAGATCGGGTATAGTAGCGGATAGGCGGTTAAAACGCAGCTCCCGCTCATCTGCAAACCCGCATTGAAAGACACCCTGGTTACCCTGACCTCTTACCAAAACCAACGGTATTACCGCATGGACTCGATCCGGATACGTGGCGCACGCACCCACAATCTGAAAAACATCGATATCGATCTACCCCGCGACAAACTGATTGTTATCACAGGGCTCTCGGGCTCGGGCAAATCCTCTCTTGCCTTTGATACGATTTTTGCAGAGGGTCAGCGGCGCTATGTAGAATCTTTGTCAACTTATGCCCGTCAGTTTCTGTCGGTCATGGACAAGCCGGACGTCGATACCATTGAAGGTCTGTCCCCGGCAATCGCCATTGAACAAAAATCTACCAGCCACAATCCCCGCTCCACCGTCGGGACCATCACAGAGATTCACGACTACCTGCGACTGCTGTATGCGCGTGTCGGCACCCCGAGATGTCCAACGCACAATATCGATCTGAACGCCCAGACCATCTCACAGATGGTTGACCAGATTCTCGATATCCCGGACGGTACCAAGGTGATGCTGCTTGCCCCTATAGTGTCGGATCGTAAAGGCGAACACAGCCAGCAACTGACCGAGTTACGCGCCAAGGGCTACTTGCGGGTGCGCATTGACGGCGAGGTTCATCCGCTGGATGAGAGCATCACACTCGATGCTAAAAAGAAACATACCATCGAAGTGGTGGTAGACCGGTTCAGTATTAAAGAAGATTTACGCCTGCGCCTGACAGAGTCACTGGAAACCAGCTTGACACTTGCCGAAGGCCTGGCGATTGTTGCCCCGCTAAACCCGGAAGATAACTCTCTTAAAGAAAGGCTTTTTTCCAATAAATATTCCTGCCCTATGTGCGATCACTCTGTGCCTGAGTTATCGCCACGGTTGTTTTCGTTCAACAGCCCACAGGGCGCTTGTGGTGTATGTGACGGATTGGGGGGTGATCAGGTTATTGACGAAGAAAAACTGATCACACCAGATAAAAGCCTGGCCGAAGGCGCTATACGTGGCTGGGACAAACGTAATGCATTCTATTTTCAAATAATGCAGTCGGTAGCAGCACACTATGAATTCGATGTTGACACACCGTTTAATAAACTGACCAAACAACAACAGAAACACATACTGTACGGGAGTGAAGGCAAAGCCATACAGTTTAAGCATAAAACGGCTAAAGGCCGGACAAGGAGCCGTAAACACTCGTTTGAAGGCGTTATCAATACATTGCAAAGACGCTACAAGCAGACAGAATCCAGTGCGGTTCGCAATGAGATTGCAAAATATCTGTCCAACAGACCGTGTGCCAGTTGCCATGGCTCAAGACTTAATGAATCTGCACGTAGTGTATTTGTCGATGACACACCCATCAGCAAAGTGTCGGCACTGTCTATTCACGATGCAAAGCAACTGATAGATCGGCTCAAGCTCGACGGTAACAAACTCGAAATCGGTGAAAAGATCCTGATAGAGATTAACCAACGGCTGCAGTTTCTCATTAACGTTGGACTGAATTATTTGTCTCTCGACAGACGCGCCAACACGCTCTCGGGCGGTGAATCACAACGTATTCGACTGGCAAGCCAGATAGGTGCCGGGTTGATGGGTGTCTTGTATGTACTTGATGAACCCTCGATTGGCTTACACCAGAGAGACAACGACAAACTCCTGGACACACTGACCTATCTGCGTGACCTGGGAAACACGGTGCTGGTGGTAGAGCACGACGAAGACGCTATTCGCAAAGCAGACTTTGTTGTAGACATAGGCCCCGGTGCCGGTCAGGCCGGTGGCGAGGTTGTCGCACTCGGATCACCAGAGCAACTAATCAAAAACAAAAACTCTCTAACTGCCGATTACCTGTCCGGACGCAAATCAATTGAGATACCAGCACGTACTGCCATCAATCAAAAAAAATTACTTACCATTAATGGCGCTACCGGCAATAATCTTAAATCGGTAAGTGCCGATATCCCTATCGGACTTTTTACCTGCATTACCGGTGTATCCGGGTCAGGTAAATCAACGCTGATCAATGACACGCTTTACCGCTATGCCGCACAGCAACTGAACCGCGCAAGCACAGAGCCGGCACCGGTGGAATCTGTCACAGGACTTGAAAACATTGATCGTATTGTAGAGATAGATCAAAGCCCTATCGGTCGCACTCCGCGCTCTAATCCGGCCACTTACGTTGGTATTTTTTCACTGGTACGTGATCTGTTTTCATCGACTCAGGAGGCTCGCTCACGCGGCTATCAGCCAGGGAGATTCAGCTTCAATGTCAAAGGGGGGCGTTGTGAGGCCTGCCAGGGTGACGGGTTAATTCGCGTTGAAATGCACTTTCTGCCAGACGTCTATGTCATGTGCGATGTCTGCGACGGCAAGCGCTATGGACGCGAAACACTCGATATAAAATACAAGGGTAAGGATATATCAGAAGTACTCGACATGACGGTTGACGAAGCCTGCGAGTTTTTCCAGCCGGTGCCATCAATCGCCAAAAAACTCACCACGCTGCAGGATGTCGGATTGTCATACATTACACTTGGACAGTCGGCGACAACGCTCTCCGGTGGTGAGGCACAACGTATTAAGTTATCGCGTGAGCTGTCAAAACGGGATACCGGACAAACGTTATACATTCTCGACGAACCGACCACCGGTCTGCACTTCTATGACATCAGCCAGTTATTAAAGGTACTGCACAGCCTGCGAGATCGCGGCAACACGATTGTTGTGATCGAACACAATCTCGATGTCATTAAAGCCTGTGACTGGATTATTGACCTTGGCCCGGACGGTGGCGACGGCGGCGGACAGATCGTCGCAACCGGCACACCTGAGGCCATTGGCGCGAATCCTTCATCGGTAACCGGCGCTTACCTGCAGCGCTTTTTCACGGATAAACCGGCGTCTGCAAAAAAGACCGCTGGTAAAAAAGCCAGTGCCAAGCCCTCCAATAAAAAGATCAGTACCGCAAAAACAAGTACGAAAAATACCATTACTAAAAAAGTGACTAAAAAAACCGCCGCCAGAAAAAAGAAGGTAAGCACGAAATAGCAGTAACCAGCGTGTTAAGCGCTCTGCTTATCAGGTAAACCCATAAGCGGTGCCCGCCTGACCTTTAAGCCACTTAATCATATGGCGATAAGGCGTAGGCCCGTAACTAATGCGCCCGGCACCGAGTTCTGTAAACTCCTGTTGGCTCGGGGTGTGATCAAGCACGATTAGGTTAACCGGTAAAGACACCGCCTCGCATAGTCTGGAGATTTGCTTTTTGTCCACCATTCCGGGGGCAAAGAATCCGTCTGCACCTGCCTGTTCATAGGCTTTGGCACGATCGATCGCTTCATCAACCATCTTGTCTGTGTGCGCATCTGGCTTAGCCTTTAGAAAGATATCAGTTCTGGCATTAACAAACCCACCCACACCATTAGCATCTGCCGCCAGCCTTGCTGCCTTAATCCGAACTACCTGATCATCAGTCGAATACAGTCCCTGGCCACCGACTATCTGATCTTCAAAATTAACACCAACCACCCCTATATCCATCGCACGCGAAACGGTTTGTGCAACAACTTCAGGTTCTGGTCCGTAACCACCCTCGAGATCCATCGTTAACGGAATGTCTATGGCCTCGAGAATACGATTTGCAACGACCAATGCTTCGTCGAGAGATATTTTTTCGCCATCTGGATAACCGTTTGCCATTGCCACCGGTGCACTTCCCGTCGCAATGGCACGTGCACCAGACGCTGCAACAGCACTGGCACTACCGGCATCCCAGATATTAAACAGCACCACCGGATTACCTGGTTGGTGCAATGATTTAAACAAACGCGCCTGTTCAGCTTGATTAGACATGCCAGCCCCTGAGGTGTAAGTACACATGTTTTACCACGGTAAAAACCCGGTTGCGAATTTATGACTACCGCCGATGGGCCACAACCGGATTCGGGCCAGATAGTTCAGAGGCTTTATAACGCTAATTTCACCCGCTCAAACGCAAAAAGGTCCCGAAGGACCTTTCTACTTTCTCGCTTTGTACTGGTTACAACAAACGCTGTTTTATCCGGCAGCTGGCTCTGACTTTTCAACCAGTTCAATGATCGCCATTGGTGCTTTATCGCCTTCACGAAAACCGCACTTCAGTATTCTGGTGTAACCACCGGGGCGCTCTTTAAACCTTGGACCAAGCTCGCTAAACAGCTTGCCTACCGCTTCTTTGTCACGCAGCCGGTCAAATGCCAGGCGCCTGTTGGCCACGCTGTCATCACCGGCCAGTGTAATCAGAGGCTCAACAACACGACGAAGCTCTTTAGCTTTCGGCAGTGTTGTTTTAATTGCTTCGTGGTTCAGAAATGAAGTAGCCATATTCTTGTACATCGCTTTTCTGTGGCTGCTGTTTCTGTTTAGCTTTCGGCCACTCTTGCCGTGTCGCATCTCACATACCCTTATTTAGTTGTACCGGCCATTCGCAGGCAAGCAGTGCAATAGTGTCAGTTACTTCTTAAGACCTTCACGTGGCCGCGCAAGCTCTGGCGGTGGCCAGTTTTCAAGTCGCATACCCAGTGACAATGCCTGCTGCGCAAGCACGTCTTTGATCTCAGTCAGTGATTTTTTACCAAGATTTGGCGTTTTCAGCAATTCTACTTCGGTACGCTGAATCAAATCACCGATGTAGTAAATATTCTCTGCCTTGAGACAATTGGCCGACCGGACTGTCAGTTCCAGATCATCAACTGGACGCAACAGGATAGGATCGATGTCAGAGGTCGTCTCATCGACTTTCTCTTCACCGGTTTCAGCTTCAAGCTCAACAAAGACAGCCAGCTGCTCTTGCAGAATGGTCGCTGCTTTGCGAATTGCTTCTTCCGGATCAATCGTGCCGTTAGTTTCCAGGTCTATAATCAACTTGTCGAGGTCGGTGCGCTGTTCAACACGAGCACTCTCGACATCGTAGGTCACCTTGGACACCGGGCTGAAAGACGCATCCAGTTGCAACGCGCCAATCGGGCGATTCTCGCCTTCGGCAACCGTGCGCTGGGTAGCAGGCTCATAACCGCGCCCTGCCCTTGCTTTCATCGTGATTGAGATCTCGCCGTTCTTGGTCAGGTTACAGATAACCTTCTCGGGGTTTTTAATCTCAACGTCATGATCAACGGTGATATCTGCCGCGGTGACAACGCCCGGCCCACGCTTCTTAAGCGTCAGGTTGGCTTCCTCTTTCGCGTGCAGGACTATCGCCACTTCTTTCAGGTTTAGCAGAATGTCCAGTACATCTTCCTGCACACCCTCAATAGTGGTGTACTCATGCAAGACACCTTCGATCTCTGCTTCTACCACTGCCGCACCCGGCATAGAAGAAAGCAGAATACGGCGCAGCGCATTACCTAGCGTGTGTCCGAAACCTCTTTCAAGTGGCTCCAGCGTCACTTTCGCATGGCAGTCGTTGACCGCCGATACATCGACGATTCTTGGCTTTAAAAATTCTGATTGCATCGCACCCATGAGCTTGTTCTCTTTACTTGGAGTAGAGTTCCACAACGAGTGATTCGTTTATCTCTGCCGGCAAATCACTTCGATCCGGTAGGGATTTTAGAACACCTTCCATTTTTTTCTCGTCGACGTCCATCCAGCCCGGAACAGTGCGCTGTTTGGCCAATTGCATCGCGTCAGTTATACGCGCCTGCTTTTTCGCTCGTTCGCGGATTCCGACAACCTGATTCGGCTTTACCTGGTACGAAGCAATGTTGACGATCTGCCCGTCTACCGTAATTGCCTTGTGAGCCACGAGTTGTCTCGCCTCGGCACGCGTAGAACCGAATCCCATGCGGTACACAACGTTATCAAGCCGACCTTCGAGCAGGGACAACAGGTTTTCACCGGTTGAACCTTTGATACGTGCTGCTTCCTTATAGTAGTTGCGGAACTGACGCTCGAGTACACCGTACATACGGCGCAGCTTCTGCTTCTCACGCAACTGAATTGCATAGTCGGTCAGTCTGGCGCGCTTTGCACCGGCCTGCCCTGGAGGAGTATCCAGCTTACATTTGGAGTCCAGCGGTCGCATGCCCGATTTCAAATACAAATCGGTGCCTTCGCGACGGCTCAACTTACATTTTGGACCTATATATCTCGCCACAGTAAATGCTCCGGTTAAACGCGACGGCGTTTCGGTGGACGACAACCGTTATGTGGAATCGGCGTAACGTCAACAATATTAGTGATTTTGAAGCCCACTGCATTCAGTGAACGAACAGCAGAGTCACGACCAGGCCCTGGACCTTTTACTTTCACATCAAGGTTTTTCATGCCGTACTCAAGCGCGGTTGTACCGGCTCTCTCAGCAGCAACCTGTGCAGCGAAAGGCGTGCTTTTGCGTGAACCGCGAAAGCCTGACCCACCCGCTGTTGCCCACGCCAGCGCATTGCCCTGACGATCAGTGATCATCACAATAGTATTGTTGAAAGACGCGTGAATGTGGGCAATACCATCAGTCACAACGCGATTCGGCTTCTTTTTAGTAGCTTTCTGACCCATTAGTCTATCTCTTTATCGGGCGACGCGGACCCTTGCGGGTTCTGGCATTAGTTTGTGTACGCTGCCCGCGCATTGGCAAACCACGGCGATGACGGATACCACGGTAGCTACCGAGGTCCATCAATCGTTTGATGTTCATGCTGACATCACGTCGAAGATCACCCTCAACCGTGAGCTTGCCCACGTGGTTTCTGAGTTCTTCAACCTGTGGCTCAGCGAGATCCTTCACTTTGATAGTCGGATCGATGCCTGCATCTGCACATAATTTGTACGCTGTAGTTCTGCCGACACCATAAATAGATGTAAGAGCCACCCAGGTGTGCTTGTTTACAGGGATATTGATTCCAGCAATACGTGCCATGTCAAACGCTGCCTTTCATCGTGGTTACCATAAAACTTTTAGCCTTGTCTTTGTTTATGTCGTGGATCCGTACATATCACCCGGATCACTCCATGCCGCTTGATCACCTTACATTGGCGGCAAATCTTCTTTACTGATGCTCTAACTTTCATGTTGCACCTAATTCTCTGTCCACAGCGTTTGCTGTGTTGAAATTAAAAACTGTTCAGCTTTTTGGGCTGGCCTTACCTTTACCGGAACCTTTCGACCCTTTCAGGTTTGCCTTTTTCACCAGGCTGTCATACTGGTGGCTCATCATGTGCGCTTGTGACTGCGCAATAAAGTCCATGATCACCACAACAATAATCAGCAGAGATGTACCGCCAAAGTAAAACGGCACGTTCCACCACAAAATAAGAAACTCAGGCAGCAAACAGACCAGCGTAATGTACATAGCGCCCACCAGCGTTAAGCGGGTTAACACACCATCAATGTAACGCGCAGTTTGTTCACCCGGACGAATACCCGGAATAAACGCACCTGACTTCTTCAGATTGTCTGCAGTCTCTCTCGCGTTAAAAACAAGCGAGGTGTAGAAAAAACAGAAAAAGATGATCGCTGCTGCATAAAGCAACACGTAAAGTGGTTGCCCGGGTTGCAGCGTTGACACAATATTCTGCAGCCAGGTCATACCGGATGCGTTGGATGCAAAATCGCCCATCGTTGCCGGGAACAAAATAATGCTCGACGCAAAAATCGGGGGAATGACACCCGCCATGTTCAGCTTCAACGGCAGATGACTCTGCTGCCCGGCAAACATTTTACGCCCTTGCTGCCGCTTTGCATAATTTACCGTAATTCGGCGTTGCCCACGCTCCACAAAAATCACAAATGCTGTGACGGCAACCGTCAGAATCACCAGAATCAACACGATTAACGAAGACAACTCACCGGTTCTGGCAAGCTCCAGTGTGCCACCAATCGCTGCCGGTAGTCCGGAAACAATACCGGCAAAGATCAAAATCGAGATACCGTTACCAATACCGCGTTCAGTCACCTGCTCACCGAGCCACATTAAAAACATGGTGCCGGTTACCAGGGTCACTGCACCAGTCAGTACAAAGCCCAGCCCGCCAAGATAAACCAGCGGTGCGCCTGCTGCCTGCTGTGATTGCAGCGCAATACAAACACCGACTGCCTGGACACTCGCCAGCAGCAAAGTGCCGTAACGGGTGTACTTGGTAATAATCTTCCGTCCGCTTTCGCCTTCTTTACGAAGCTGCTCCAGTGACGGCACTACGTGCGTCAGCAATTGCATGATGATAGATGCCGAGATATACGGCATTACACCCAGTGCGAACAATGACATCCGGCTTAATGCACCACCACCAAACATGTTAAACATGTCCAGAATACCGCCACGCTGCTGTTCAAAAAGAGCAGCCATCACACGCGGATCAACACCTGGAATAGTGATGTGTGCGCCTATACGGAAAATCACAAGCGCGAGCAGCACGAACAACAAGCGTTGTCGCAGCTCAGCCGATCTGCCTAACCCGCCAATTGATTCCGCTGCCGATGCCACCGCTACGCTCCGACGCTTCCGCCTGCCTGCTCAATTGCACGAGCAGCACCGGCTGTTGCCACCACACCGTTAAGTGTGACCGCTTTAGTAATCTCTCCAGACAAAATGACTTTTGCCTTCTTGGTCTGGGCAGGGATAACACCGGCAACTTTCAGTGAATCCAAGGTGATTTCACCTTCAATTGAAGCCAATTCAGACAATCGCACCTCTGCAACGAATCGTCCTTTGCGGGACTTGAAACCGAACTTGGGCAGCCGGCGTTGAATCGGCATCTGGCCGCCTTCAAAACCAACCTTATGGTAGCCGCCTGAACGCGAATGCTGACCCTTGTGGCCACGACCACAAGTTTTGCCAAGGCCGGAACCAATGCCACGACCGACGCGTTTCGCCACTGGCTTGCTGCCAGGTGCGGGTTTGAGATCGTTAAGATGCATCTGCATTCTCCTCAACACGAAGCATGTATTGTATTTTATTGATCATGCCGCGGTTTTCAGGAGTATCCTGAACTTCCACAGTGTGGTGCATACGACGAAGACCAAGACCACGCGCGCACGCCTGGTGTTTCTTCAATCGCCCGTTAGCACTACGGACCTGGGTAATTTTGATCATGCCTGCCATTGCTAGCTCGCTATCTCTTCAACCGACTTGCCGCGCTTGGCTGCAACGCTTGCCGGTGACTGCATGTGAACCAAACCTTCAATTGTGGCACGTACAACGTTGATCGGGTTATTTGAACCGTTGATCTTCGCCAAAACATTACGTACGCCCACTGCCTCAAACACAGCGCGCATGGGGCCACCGGCAATAATACCGGTACCTTCTGATGCCGGCTGCATGTAAACCTTTGCCGCACCATGACGACCATTCAGCGCATACTGCAACGTGCCGTCTTTAAGCGGAACGTTTACCATATTCTTGCGAGCCTTCTCCATTGCCTTTTGAATAGCAACAGGAACTTCGCGAGCCTTTCCGTAGCCGAAACCGACACGACCTTCGCCATCACCTACCACAGTAAGTGCAGTGAAGCCGAACTGGCGACCACCTTTGATCACTTTCGCCACACGGTTTACCGCGACGAGCTTTTCGATCAGGCCATCGGCGCTTTGATTTGAGTCTTGTGCTGCCATCTGTAGGTTCCGTTAAAACTTAAGGCCGGCTTCACGCGCGGCATCTGCAAGGGCCTGAACCCTGCCGTGGTATTGAAAGCCTGAACGATCAAAGGCAACCTCAGTGATACCCTTGGCCGCAGCGCGTTCGCCGATTGCCTTGCCAATTACTGCAGCGGCATCCTTGTTACCGGTGTACTTCAGACCGGAAGCGATGTCCTTTTGCTGAGTCGTGGCGTTAGCGACAACTTTGCCTTCGCTGTCAATGACCTGAGCGTACATGTGCTTCGACGTCCGATGTACACACAAACGAGGCACACCAAGTTGACGAATTTTTGCACGAGTCCGTCGAGCCCGGCGTAACCGGCTTTGTTTTTTATCGAGATTCATGTTTATTTCTTCTTGGCTTCTTTCATCGCTACATATTCATCGACATACCGAACGCCCTTACCCTTATAAGGCTCAGGTGGACGATAAGACCGAATGTCTGCAGCAACCTGTCCAACCGCCTGCTTGTCGATGCCACTGACAACAATTTCAGTTTGCGAAGGAGTTTCGACTTTTACACCCGCCGGCACCGAGTGCACAACAGGATGTGAAAAACCCAGCGTCAGGTTCAGTTTGTCGCCTTGCGCCTGTGCACGATAACCTACGCCGCGCAGCTCCAGCTTCTTCTCAAAACCTTCGTTTACACCGGTAACCACATTGTTGATTAATGCGCGCATAGTTCCGGCCATCGCTACTGATTTCTTCTCAGTATCTTTAGCCGCAACGCGAATAACATTCTCTTCGAACATCACCTCGACCAGGCTGTTAACCTCCATTTCGAGGTTACCCTTCGGGCCTTTGGCCGACACTTTCTGCCCGCTTACGTCGACGGTAACTCCGCCTGGCACGTCAACAGGACTATTGGCAACTCTAGACATATTCTTACCCTGAACCTGACCTTAAGAAACGTAGCAAAGGACTTCACCGCCCTCGCCCGCTTGTCTGGCCTTGTTATCCGGCATCACGCCCTTGGATGTGGAGATAATGGCAATGCCAAGTCCACCAAGAACCTGAGGCAGTTCGTTTTTGTTCTTGTAAATACGCAAGCCTGGACGACTCACGCGCTGGATCTTGTTGATCACCGGTGCATTGTCGTAGTACTTAAGCATAACGCTCAACTGCGGCTTGCCTTCCACATCTTCGATTTCGCAACCGGAGATATAGCCTTCATCCCTCAGGACTTCGGCAATTTTCATTTTGGCTTTGGAAGCAGGCATAGACACAGAAACCTTACGCGCCTGCTGTCCATTTCGAATGCGGGTTAACATATCCGCTATAGGGTCTGACATGCTCATAGTGTTCTACCAACTCGCCTTGGACAAACCGGGAATATCACCGCGCATAGCTGCTTCGCGAAGCTTGTTTCGAGCAAGCCCGAATTTGCGATAGTAACCATGGGGTCGACCCGTTATACGGCAACGATTGCGACCACGAGTTTTGCTGGAATCACGTGGCAGCTGCTGCAGACGTCGTGATGCTTCCATTTTTTCGTCGTAGTCCGCTTCTTCGGACTTCAGAATCTCGCGCAGTTTCTCACGCTTGGCTGAATGCTGTGTTACGAGCTTGGTCCGCTTGACCTCACGCGCAATCATGGATTTTTTTGCCATTTTATTGCCTGAATGGAAAGTTGAAGCTCTTCAACAGAGCTCGTGCTTCATCGTCCGTTTTAGCAGACGTAGTGAAAGTGATATCCAGACCTCGGATCGCATCGATTCTGTCGTAGTCGATCTCGGGGAAGATAATCTGTTCTTTCACACCCATAGAATAGTTGCCGCGCCCATCGAAAGATCGTGCGCTTAAGCCGCGAAAATCGCGTACTCGCGGGATAGCGATAGTGATCAGGCGGTCGAGAAACTCGTACATGCGCTGACGACGCAGAGTGACTTTGACGCCGATGGGCATGTCATCGCGAATCTTGAAGCCTGCTATTGACTTCCGAGCGAGCGTTACGATCGGCTTTTGCCCGCTGATTTCAGTCAGGTTCTCAGAGGCCTTTTCAACGATTTTCTTGTCACCAACCGCTTCTCCAATCCCCATGTTCAGGGTGATCTTCTGAAGCTTAGGCACTTCCATCGCGCTCTTGTACCCGAACTCGGAAGTGAGTGCCGGCACAATCGACTCTTTATATGTTTGTTCCAACCTGGTCATTACATTTCCCCGTCAGCTAGACGGTCTCACCATTAGATTTGAAGATGCGGACTTTTTTGCCATCATCAAGCGTCTTAAAACCAACACGGCCGCCTTTGCCGGTTGCCGGGTTAAAGATCATCAGATTCGAAAGATCTATCGGCATTTCTTTGTCGATAATGCCACCAGTGACACCCGTGTTCGGATTTCCTTTCTGGTGCTTTTTAACGACGTTTACGCCGTCGACCAGTGCCTTCTCACCCAGGACCTGGCTAACCGTGCCGCGCCGGCCTTTGTCTTTACCTGCTGTGACGATTACATCGTCGCCTTTAATTATCTTTTGCATGTGAATGTCTCTGTCGTGCTACCCGTGCGTTTCCGATATCAACTCTGGTTAAAGCACTTCGGGTGCGAGTGACACGATTTTCATGAACTTCTCGTTGCGCAGCTCACGTGTTACAGGGCCAAAGATACGAGTACCGATTGGCTCAAGCTTGCCATTCAGAATGACTGCAGCGTTGCCGTCGAAGCGAATGGTAGAACCATCAGCCCGCCGAATACCCTTGCGAGTGCGAACCACAACGGCGTTGTAGACCTCGCCCTTCTTTACCTTCCCGCGAGGAATAGCGTCCTTGACGCTTACCTTGATAACGTCACCAACTCGTGCATAGCGACGACGAGAGCCGCCCAGCACTTTGATGCACTGTACGCTTTTTGCACCACTGTTATCGGCGGCATTCAAAACGGATTGCATCTGAATCATTGCTCTATACCCTTTGCTCTACCAATGCCCTAAATGGCTTTGGTAATGATCTCGTCCAATGTCCAGGACTTGCTTTTCGAAATAGGACGGCACGACTTTATTCGTACAACGTCACCAGTATTTGCTTCGTTAGTTTCATCGTGAAACTTATACTTGGTAGAGCGGGTAATGAACTTTCCGTACATCGGGTGACGAACACGACGCTCAATTAGAACCGTACCTGACTTTTCCATCTTGTCGCTGACAACACGTCCGGTTAACGTTCTTTGCAACGCGCTTTTTTGCTCACTCATGATGCATCACCTGATTGCTCTTGCCTCTTTTGTGAAATCACAGTTTTCACACGGGCAATATTCTTTTTTGCCTGCTTAAAAAGGTGTGGACGGATCATCTGACCACTGCCCATAGCCATTCGCAGGTTAAATTGTTCTTTTCGCAGCGAAACCAATTCTTTCTCGAGCTCTGCGACATCTTTGCTTAACAGATCAGCGGCTTTCATCAGGCAACAGTCCTCACAACGAAGCTAGTTTGAATCGGCAGCTTGGCTGCAGCACGAGAGAAGGCTTCTCTGGCAATTTCTTCTGACACACCTTCCATCTCATAAAGCACCTTGCCCGGCTGGATTTTAGCCACCCAGTATTCGACGTTACCCTTACCTTTACCCATACGAACTTCGATAGGCTTCTTGGTTACCGGGGTATCGGGAAATATGCGAATCCAGATCTTGCCACCACGCTTGATGTGACGTGTCATAGCACGACGCGCTGATTCAATCTGTCGTGCAGTAATACGGCCGCGGCCCACTGCCTTTAAGCCGTACTCGCCGAAGCTGACCTTATTACCAGACTGCGCCAGACCGCGGTTGCGACCCTTGTGCTGTTTTCTAAATTTGGTTCTTTTTGGCTGAAGCATAATAAAAACCTGTTAGGCCGAAGCAGCCTGCTTAGAGGTCTCGCCGCCGCGCACCTCGTCGAAATCAAAAATCTCGCCTTTGCAGATCCACACTTTGATACCGATCACACCGTAAGTGGTGTGTGCTTCGGCAACGCCGTAGTCGATATCAGCGCGCAGTGTATGCAGTGGCACCTGGCCATCGTGATACCACTCGCGACGGGCAATCTCGGCACCGTTTAATCGGCCGGACACTGAAATCTTCACACCGTTCGCGCCGAGGCGCATCGTATTAGTGAGAACGCGTTTCATTGCACGACGAAACATAACGCGACGCTCGAGCTGCTGTGCTACACCTTCGGCCACCAGCTGCGCATCGAGCTCTGGCTTGCGTATCTCTGAAACGTTTACTTTAACGTTGTTGATGTTCATGTTGAGCATCGGCGCAATGACGCGACGAAGCTTTTCAACGTCTTCACCCTTCTTACCAATGACGATACCCGGACGAGCAGTGTGCACTGTAATGACCACTGTTCTTGCAGGACGGTCAATTTGAATTCGGCTCACGGAAGCGTGTGCCAATTTCTTCTTCAGAAACTGGCGAACTGCCATGTCTTCGTTCAGGTAGTTTGCGTAGTCTTGTGAACCCGCGTACCACGTTGAATTCCAGTCTGCAGAAATGCCGAGGCGAATGCCTATTGGATGGACTTTCTGACCCATGATTAACTTTCTCCCACGACAACAGTGATGTGGCTTGAACGCTTAAGAATGCGATTCGCACGACCTTTCGCACGTGCCCGAATACGCTTCATGGTAGGACCTTCGTCAACCATGACCTCAGCAACTTTCAGCTCATCGATATCAGCGCCGTCATTGTGTTCGGCATTGGCTATAGCTGAATCCAGCACTGACTTCATCAGCACGGCAGCTTTTTTATTACTGAAAGACAAAATTTCCAGTGCCTTTTCAACTTCTAAACCGCGAATCTGATCGGCGACCAATCTGACTTTCTGCGCCGAAATGCTCGCATGCTGTAATTTGGCTGTCGTTTTCATTATCGCGCCTTCTTGTCAGCCACGTGACCTTTGTAGGTCCGTGTCAACGCGAATTCACCCAACTTGTGCCCAACCATGTTCTCGCTAATGAGAACCGGCACGTGTTGACGCCCGTTGTGCACAGCAATGGTCAAAGAAACCATTTCCGGGCTAATCATTGACCGACGAGACCAGGTCTTAATCGGTTTTTTACTGTTGGCCGCAATTGCTTCATCCACCTTTTTAACCAGGTGATGATCAATGAAAGGACCTTTCTTGAGAGAACGTGCCACTGTGTTAACTCGCTATTTGTTCTTGCGACGACGAACAATAAGATTGTTCGTACGCTTGTTTGAACGTGTTTTGTATCCCTTGGTAGGAACACCCCAAGGACTCACCGGATGACGGCCACCGGAAGTTCTGCCTTCACCACCACCATGCGGGTGATCAACCGGGTTCATCGCCACACCACGAACGGTTGGTCTGACACCGCGCCAGCGTTTTGCACCGGCTTTACCAAGCTTGCGTAGCGCGTGCTCACCATTACTTACTTCACCAACACTGGCGCGGCAATCAAGCAATACTTTCCGCATTTCGCCTGAGCGTAAACGCAAGGTGGCGTATGTGCCTTCGCGAGCAACAAACTGTGCAGAGGCACCAGCGCTTCTTGCCAACTGTGCACCCTTGCCAGGCTTAAGTTCAATGCAATGAACCGTGCTACCTACCGGAATATTGGAAAGTGGCAGTGAGTTGCCGTCTTTGATTGGCGCTTCACGACCAGAAAGCACCTTATCGCCAACGGCCATTTTGTTTGCAGCAATGATATAAGTGCGCTCACCATCAGCGTACTTAAGCAATGCAATGTTCGCAGTACGGTTTGGATCGTACTCAATACGCTCAACAACGGCAGGGATACCATCCTTGCGGCGTTTGAAATCGATTATGCGGTAGCGTTGCTTGTGGCCGCCACCACGATGACGAACAGTGATGCGGCCAGCGGAGTTTCTGCCGCCTGAACGATTCTTTTTAGCTACCAGTGGCTCGTAAGGACGGCCTTTGTACAGATCACCGTCTACGACTTTGACCTGAAAGCGACGTCCCGGAGACGTTGGTTTGGTTTTATGCAGTGCCATTGTCTTTACGCCGTCTAGCCTTCAAGGCCCATGTAGTCGATGTCCTGACCTTCTTCCAACCGGACAATCGCTTTGCGAGTGTCTGATCGTTTGCCCATGCGAGCACCGTGTCGTTTCACCTTGCCTTTGCTGTTTGAGATCTGCACGGAAACAACGTTTACGTCAAAGATCTTCTCAACCGCTTTTTTTACTTCAAGCTTGGTTGCATCGGGTGCGACTTTAAAAGTGTGTCGCCCGTAGAGTTCTGCAGCCATGGCGGTTTTTTCAGACACCATTGGCGCAACCAGAACGTTGTACATACGCTCTTCGTTCACGAGAGACGCTCCTCGATTTGCTTGACCGCTGCTTCCGTCATTACAACGTGCTTGTGCTTGAGCATGAGCCAGGGGTTGATCCCCTGAACGTCGGTCGTAGTTACGAGCGGGAAGTTACGCCCCGCGAGATACAGATTGTCGTTAATGCCCGAATCGATGATAAGCACGTCTGACATATCCCAGTCTTTCATAATGGCCCGCAGCTGACTGGACTTAGGCTCTGACACGGGCACCGAGTCAACCACGGTGAGTCTGCCACTTCTGGCCAGTTCGGAAACCACAGAACGCATCGCTGCGCGATACATTTTCTTGTTTACTTTCTTACTGTAGTCACGCTTGGATGAAGCGAAGGTCACACCACCTGCACGCCAGATCGGGCTGCGAATCGTACCGGCACGCGCGCGGCCAGTACCTTTCTGACGCCAGGGCTTGGCACCGCCACCGCTTACCGCAGCTCGATTCTTTTGAGCGCTGTTACCGGAGCGTGCTGCCGCCAGGTAGGAAGTAACTACCTGATGAACCAGCGTTTCGTTGTAAGGCGCTGCAAACACGGCATCTGATACCGCGACGCTTGCACCGCTTTTGGATTGAAGTTCCATCGATACTTACCCTGCAACCTTACTTTTAACCGAAGGCTTGATGTACACGTCGCCACCTTTGGCGCCGGGTACACTGCCGCTGATCAGCAGCAATTGCCTTTCAGCATCGACACGTACGACCTCAAGATTCTGGATAGTACGTCGGACTGCACCCATGTGACCTGCCATGCGCTTGCCCTTAAATACCCTGCCCGGCGTCTGGTTCTGACCAATCGAACCCGGCGCTCTGTGAGAGATCGAGTTACCGTGCGTGGCATCCTGCATTTTGAAGTTATGTCGCTTAACACCGCCGGCAAAACCTTTACCAATAGTGATACCGCTAACATCAACCTTTTGACCCACCTCGAAAGAATCAGCGCCGATAGCCTGACCCACTTCTATGTCCTGCTCGACGTCCTCAGTGCGGAACTCCCACAACCCACGACCGGCTTCCTGGCCAGTGGCTTTGTAGTGTCCGATCTCAGCTTTCGACATTAGCGAAGCACGACGAGCGCCGGTAGTGACCTGCATCGCCTGGTAGCCGTCTTTCTCAGCTGTTTTAATCGCAGTGACGCGGTTAGGTTCAACCCGGACCACTGTGACGGGCACTGAATCCCCGGCGTCAGTAAAGACGCGAGTCATTCCGGCCTTGCGACCGACAACACCCATTGGCATTTCGTTTCTCCAATAAAAAACGGTCACACACAACTTGTGTGTAACCTCTTAGAAGGGTTTACCACGGCTAGCCGCCCATTATAGCAGGAGTATTTCACTCCTGTCACGCTTGAGAGGCTAGTTGTTCGGATTAAATTTCCGCCCTTCCCTTAGTTCAGGCTTAATTAAGCTTAATTTGTACGTCGACACCGGCAGCAAGGTCGAGCTTCATCAGCGCATCAACCGTTTTGTCCGTAGGATCGACAATATCCATCAGCCTTTTGTGTGTGCGAATTTCATACTGGTCACGCGCGTCTTTATTAACGTGAGGAGAGACCAGAACAGTAAATCGCTCTTTTTTAGTCGGCAGAGGAATAGGTCCGAGCACACGCGCACCAGTGCGCTTGGCTGTTTCCAGTATTTCCCGGGCAGACTTGTCGATCAGACGGTGGTCAAAAGCTTTCAGTCTGATACGTATCGTTTGTGTCGGTGAGACTGCCATCGCTCTCTTTCCTATGCGTTGATTTTAGAAACGACGCCGGCACCTACTGTGCGGCCGCCTTCCCGGATCGCGAATCGAAGCCCTTCTTCCATCGCGATTGGAGCGATCAGCTCGACATCCATTTTGATGTTGTCGCCCGGCATTACCATCTCTACCCCTTCCGGCAAC